>DVLQ01000142.1 GCA_018715395.1 Candidatus Coprocola pullicola
ATATGGAATAAAAAATACATGATATGATGATAGCAATAAAATGCTTCTGTTAACTTAATATAAAAATACAGAAAAAAATTTTAAAAATATAATTCCAAAAAAAGAGCAAATAAAAGCGAACATCTGAAAAAATTTTTTAAGATAAAAACTAGTGTTTTATTTGTTGTTGAGAGAATATATAACATTTGCAACAAAAGCAGATAGTTGTCCGAAAAAATAAGAATGGCTATGGATAAAATGATAATAAAATAAAAAATTAGAAACAATATCAAAAATAGATTTAATACCCATAATTATCTTTTCTATAACAATAAAGAGGATGAGAAAAACAATAAGGACAGGAAATAGCAAAATTTTTAAAAGTATTTTTATATTTATGCATAAAACAGTGTTTTAGTTCATTTTATTGTACTTTCAATAAGAAGCTATTGTCTATATCATTTTAAGGTAACAGAATTAATAAAATAAAAAGGAGAGTCAGAAAAAATGGCAGTAAAAGCAGGAATTAATATGACGATTACATATCATTCTATAAAAGATATATTACAGTGTTTGAAACAAAAAGGATGGTATTGCAATGATAATGGTAAAATTACCTATACAAGGTATTGTGATAATTTGATATTGCAAAGAACTCAATATAAGAGCTATAAAATGGCAGTTGATTTTTTAATGGAACAACATAAGATATCGCCTTTACAAGCTATAATATTGATAAAAGAGCATACAGATATTGGTATTACAATATTTTTTACAGGCAATGATGCATTGATTATTTCTTTTAGCAAAAATTGTCGTATGAAATATTATGGCAAGAGAAATTTTGTAGATCTCCCTTGGTATATAGATGAAATTATTATGCCTTTGGCATTGAATTTTGAAATTAAATCTTGCGAGTGCAGTCAAATAGGTGGTATATTTTAGTGCAAAAAATGGAGTGATTTGATGCAAGAAGAATTTGATAGTATAAAACGATTATTAAAAAAAGCAGATAAAAAAGATAGTAAAAGAGAGGTTTTTGGAGCCAATAAACATCAATATTGCTGTAATCCTCCTATTGTAGAAGAGATGCTGCAAAAGTTAGAAGAAGATTTTCATATTATATTATCAAAAGAATATAGAAATTTTTTAAAATTCATAGGTAATGGAGGAGCAGGTCCTTACTATGGGTTATATCCTATAGAAAAAGCTTTTGATTATAACAAAGAGTTTTTGTGTATGCCTTGTCTATTAAAACCAAATATGACCGAAAAACAATGGCAAGAATTGCTTGAAGAATACCAAATAAATGAAGAAGATGATGAATGGGAAAAAATTTATAGTGGTATACTGCCCATTGGTACACAAGGCTGTACTTATGAAATGGGTTTGATTTTGACAGGAGAATATAGAGGACGTATTGTATATTTTGATTATGATTACGAAAATATTCCTTTTTTTGTGGAAGAAAATGATTTTTTAAAATGGTATATACGATGGTTGGAGGAAGTTGTCAATGGATATCATATTTTTTGGTTTGGTTATAACGCAGAAGGAAATGAAAAAACATTGATAGATAAATATCAAAAGGCGGAAACGGAAGAAAGAAAATTGTATATTTTAGATAGTTTTTTGAAATTTCCTCGCATTAAAAAGAAAACAGAGAATTTTATATGGAATATACAATATGACAACAGTGAAGTTATCAAAGAAAAAGCAACGGATATATTATTACATTTTGATTGTAAAAAAGGGAAAAAATTATTGGAATTACTTTGGAATAAAAAACGATATGCTGCTGTAGTAAGATTGGTATGGAAAAGACAAAAAAATAATTTTGAAAAATGGGGTGAAAAAATCTTCCGTATCACAGATATATTACAGGGAAAAGATGTGGTCATTGCTGCATATATATTAAAAAATTGCAGTAAAATGACAGTGGGAGATATATTAAAATTATTAGACAATCCCAATACCACAGAAGAAGAAAAATGTCAGATTGTTTATTGTACAAAGCAGATGTGTCAAAAAGAAAAATACATAGAGCAATATATACGTTTATTTTTAGAAAAAGATGATTTTTTCCGATTGATTGTGATACAAACATTAAGTGATATGAAAAATGAAAAATTGTTTGAAATATATGATGATTTTATTAAAAAACAAAGAACTACAGAGGAAGGAGAAAGAATTTATACACAAGTAAAAAAGGGAAAAAGAGTATACGGCAGTACCATAGCAAATATATTTTCTAATTTGAATGAAATTTATAAAAACGTGGGAAAAAGATTTTAAGAAAGAAGGAATTTTATGAAATATTCTATTGTAGAAGCAACGAAAAAGGATATTTTTACTATCAGCAGTATCCATGCTAAAAGTTGGAAGAGTGGATATAAAGGTATTGTACCGGATAGTTATTTGAAGCATTTAAAAGAAGATTTTTGGATAAATACTTTTGAAGATTTTATGAAAAATGGCATGATTTATTGTGCTATTGCATATGATAAAAAACAGCCTGTAGGAGTAATCAGCTTTGGAAAAGCCAGAGAAGAAGCCTTTTTGGGATATGGTGAAATCATTTCATTATATGTCTTACCGGAGTATTTTGGTCGGGAAGTAGGAAAAGAATTGATGAAATATGCTTTAGAATATTTTGAAAAAGAAGGTATTTGTCAGTGCTATTTATGGGTATTGAAAGAAAATGAGAGAGGCAGACGGTTTTATGAAAAAATGGGATTTTGGAAAACAGAAGATATTTCTACTGTGAAAATAGAAGAAAAGATACTGACAGATATTCGATACTGTAAAAATATAATACAGTGAATGTTATTTTTTTAAATGATTTTTTTGTATGATAAACAAAAATTTTAGTGTGCAAAAAATTTTTTAAGAGTAAAAAATGTGTCTCAAAATTTGTATAAATTTTATAAAACAAATGATTTTGAAGAAGTGGGAAGGAATTTTTTTGTGATATACAAAGGAGGAGAGATATGCGTATTGGTTTAGGATATGATGTGCATAAACTGACAGAAAACAGAAAATTGATATTAGGCGGTATAGAAATACAGTACGAAAAGGGATTATTGGGACATTCTGATGCAGATGTGCTGATACATGCCATTATAGATGCACTTTTGGGAGCTGCGGCATTAGGAGATATTGGAAGGCATTTTCCAGATAACGACGATGCTTTTAAAGATATTTCCAGTATGAAGCTGTTGCACAAAGTTTTATACTTGCTAAAACAAAAAAAATATTGTATAATTAACATTGACGCTACGATCATAGCACAAAGGCCAAAATTAGCAGGCTATATTAATGCCATGGAAGAAAATATAGCTGATGTTTTGGAACTGGAAAAAGACCAAATTAATATAAAAGCCACTACAGAAGAAGGTCTTGGCTTTACTGGAGAAGGTCTTGGCATTGCAGCAAAAGCTGTATGTTTGATAGAAAAAGAAAAATAAGAAAAAAGTATTGATGGAAAGAGTAGTTTTTTGGAAAGCTGACAGAGAAAAAGGGTCGCTGTATATGTGGTGTATACAGTGGGTGGAAACCCTTAGCAGAAAGAAAAAAAATGAAGTGCATTCCTGAACTGCACAGGCGAAAAAAATTTTTTTGAGTAGTTTGTAGCCGATGACAACGTTACAGTCAAAGAGTGAGAGGGACTTGAAAGTTCGTCTAAGTAAAGTGGAACCACGGAGTCAATAGCTTCGCCTTTGCCTATGATTGGGCAGGGCGAGGCTTTTTTGTTTAAAAAATATGATAGATTTGTTTATTTTAGGAAATGTTATGATAAGGAACATTTTCACAAAAAAAAGAGTATATTAAAAAGAATTGATAAAATATAGGGAGTGAATCATATTATGTTAAAAGATTTAATTCGTGTAGTGAAAGAAAAAGATCCTGCTATAAAAGGCAATGCCGAAGTATTGTTGTATCCCAGTTTTTGGGCAACTATATCTCATAGAGTGGCGCATCATTTTTATAAAAAGAAGCATTATTTTATAGCAAGGTTTATATCACAATTTTCTCGTATGCTGACAGGCATTGAAATCCATCCAGGGGCAAAAATTGGAAAAGGCTTTTTTATCGACCATGGTATGGGAGTTGTGATAGGAGAAACTTGCGAAATTGGCGATAATGTACTTTTGTACCAAGGGGTTACATTAGGCGGAACAGGAAAGGGTACCGGAAAACGCCATCCAACCATAGGCAACAATGTGATGATTGGTTCGGGTGCAAAAGTATTGGGACCTGTTATGATAGGAGATAATGCAAAAATTGGAGCAGGTTCTGTGGTAGTAAAAGATGTGCCTGCTCATACTACAGCAGTAGGTGTGCCGGCAAGATGTACTTTACAACCGGAGGAAGAACAAAATAAAAAACCTTCTGACGAGCTGGATCAGTTGAAATTGTCTGACCCTGTATCAAGAGATTTAAAAGAGATTTCTGACAGAATAAAAGTAATTGAAAAAATACTTATGCAAAAAGAAAAATATAACAGAAAAATAGGATAAAAATGTAATAATAAAGTCCATTTTAAAAATGTATGGGAAAGTTTTAAAATGACTATAAGTCTATTTGACCATACAACAAATAGTTTATTTTTATGATAATTTTATGAAATCATAAATCAAAATACAATAGATAGAGAAATATAAAAATACTTTTACAAAAAAGAAATAACAATGTAAAATAGTAACAAATGAAAATAGGAAGGGAGTTAAAAATATGAGAGTTTACAATACATTGACAAGACAAAAAGAAGAATTTGTACCACAACAAGAAGGCAAAGTGAAAATGTATGTTTGCGGACCTACTGTGTATGACTATATTCACATTGGCAATGCAAGACCTTATGTAGTGTTTGATACTGTAAGAAGATATTTGGAATATAAAGGGTATGATGTTACTTATGTTCAAAATTTTACTGATGTAGATGATAAAATCATTAATAGAGCAAACAAAGAACATAGTACTATGGAGGAAATTTCAAACAGATATATTGAAGAAGCATTCCATGATGCGGATGGTTTGAATGTAAAACGTGCTACAGTACACCCTCGTGTAACACAAGAAATGGACCATATCATTGAAATGATACAGACTCTTTTGGATAAAGGCGCAGCTTATGAGGACAATGGCACGGTATATTATAATACAAAACAATTTTCTGAATATGGAAAGCTCTCTAAAAAGAATTTAGATGAATTGATAGCCGGCGCAAGCGAAAGAGTTTCTGTAGACGACGCCAAAAAGAATCCTACAGACTTTGTGCTTTGGAAACCTCACAAACCAGGCGAACCAAAATGGGAAGCGCCTTGGGGAGCAGGCAGACCGGGATGGCACATTGAATGTTCTGTGATGGCAAAAAGATATTTGGGAGATACCATTGATATTCATGCAGGAGGAGAGGATTTGATATTCCCTCATCATGAAAATGAAATTGCTCAAAGTGAGGCGGCAAATGGAAAACAATTTGCAAAATATTGGCTGCACAATGGCTTTATTACAGTAGATAATGAAAAAATGTCAAAATCTCTCGGCAACTTTTTTACAGTAAGAGATATCGCAGCGCAATTTCCTTATGAAGTGATACGCTTTTTTATATTAAACGGTCATTACAGAAGTCCTATCAATTTTAGCAGAGATTTGATGCAGGCTTGCCAAAATGGTTTAGAAAGAATTAAAAATTGTAAAAAAGATTTGGCTCATTATATTGCAAACTGCTCTGAAATCCCATTAAAAGAGAAAGAAAAGGAGTCTATAGAAGAACTTGAGAAATTTAAAGTACAGTTTGAAACAGCTATGGATGATGATTTTAATACTGCAGACGCTATTTCTGCTATTTATGAATTGGTACGATTTGCAAACAAAGCGATTAAAGACAATATGTCTAAGGAATTGGCAGTAAAAATGGAAGATATGTTGAATCATCTTTGCGATGTATTGGGCATTGCTGAAATCAAAGAAGAACAATCTCAGGAAGATATTACAGAAATAGAAGCTTTGATTGCAAAGAGAACACAAGCAAAGAAAAATAAAGATTTTGCTACTGCAGATGCCATTCGTGACCAGTTGGCGGCAATGGGAATTACTATAAAAGATACTCGTCAAGGTGTACAATGGTTTAGAGGGTAATGCTATGGAGCTTTTAGAAAGTGTAAAGGCATTGCTGGTAGAAGGTAAAAGGGGGGGAATTTTGCCAAGAGAGGTTTCCCCCCTTGGTCTTGCTTATATTGGAGACGCTATATTTGAAATTTTTGTGAGAACAACTGTATTGGCAAGAGCAAATGCTCCTGTCAATAAGCTTCATAAACAGGCAAGAGATATTGTAAATGCTAAGGCACAGGCAGAAATGTATCGCCATATCGCTCCACACTTGACAGAGGAAGAGTTTGCCATATTTAAAAGAGGCAGAAATGCAAAATCATTTACAACACCTAAAAATATGGATTTGATGGATTATCGTCATGCTACGGGATTAGAAGCATTGTTTGGATTTTTGTATTTAGATGGAAAAATGGAAAGAGCATTTGAATTATTTCAAATAGGTTTAGAAAAAAGATACACAACAGATATTGAAAAATAATCGTCTATATGCGAAAATAAATTTTAGAACTATTGTTTTTAGAGGGATTTAAAGGAGTGTATCAATTTGGAAGAAAAACAAAAAAATGATAATCAACTGGAGGGAAGAAACGCTATATTAGAAGCCCTTCGCAGTAGCAGAGATATGGAAAAACTTCTTGTATTAAAAGGGAATGTGGAAGGTACTATAAAAAGAATTATTGCACAGGCAGCCCAAAAAGGTATTGTGATACAAGAAGTGAGTCGCCAAAAATTGGACGAGCTTTCTCAAACAAAAAATCATCAGGGCGTGATTGCTTTTGTATCTGCTCATAACTATGTGGAGGTAGAAGATATTTTAAAAAACGCCGAAGAAAAAGGCGAGGATCCCTTTATCATACTGCTAGATGGCATTACAGATCCTCATAATTTGGGAGCTATATTAAGAAGTGCAGAGTGTGCTGGGGCTCATGGTGTGATTATACCAAAAAGACGCTCTGTTGGATTAAATGCTACTGTAGCAAAAACTTCTGCCGGCGCTGTAGAATATATGCCTGTGGCAAGAGTCACTAATATTGTAAAAACAATGGAGCAATTAAAAAAGAAAGGACTGTGGTTTGTCTGTGCTGATATGAAAGGATTGGATTATTTTGATACAGATCTGAAGGGACCTTTAGGTCTTGTGATAGGCAGTGAAGGAGAGGGCGTTAGCAGACTGGTAAAAGAAAATTGTGATTTTACGGCGGCCATTCCTATGTATGGAAAAATATCTTCTTTGAATGCTTCTGTAGCGGCAGGACTTTTGATGTATGAAATAGTACGCCAAAGAAAATTTGGGTAAAAAGGTGGTTTTGCAGTTTTGGCAAAAGAATTTTTACTGGTAGATGGATATAATATGATACATGCATGGAAAGAATTAAAAGAATTGGTGGAAGTGAGTCTGGAAAGCGCCAGACAAAAGCTTTTGGACATACTTTCTAATTATCAAGGAAGTCAAAAGATGCAGATTATAGTTGTTTTTGACGGCTACTTGGTAAAAGGGAATCTGGGCACAGTATACCAGTATCATAATATTTCTGTAGTATATACAAAGGAAGCAGAAACAGCCGACCATTTTATAGAAAGAACAGTCCATCGTTTACCACGACATTATAAAGTCAGTGTTGCCACATCAGATAGTCTAGAACAAATGATTATACTGGGTCAAGGCGCAGAAAGAATTACAGCGCAACAGCTTCGCAGCCGAATATTGTCAGAAGAAAAAAATATTCGTACAAAATATATAGAAAACAGACCTCCCAAAAATAATATTTTAGCAGATAATATTGATAAAGAGGCTTTGGAATGGATTGAAGCATTGCGGCGGCAAAAATAAAAACGATACTAGGGTGATAGCAGTATGATGAAAAAAAAAGAACACGCCTATAAAGAACAAAAAGATGAAGAGCTGATAGAATTGATACAAAAAGGCGATACATATGCCCAGGAGCATTTACTCAATAAATATAAATCTCTTGTAAAAACAAGAGCAAGAACCTATTTTCTCATTGGGGCAGATACAGAGGATATTATACAAGAAGGTATGATTGGATTGTATAAAGCAATAAGAGATTTTCAAAAAGACAAAAATACCTCCTTTAGAGCATTTGCGGAGCTTTGTATCAATCGGCAAATGATTACGGCCATTAAAATGGCAACCAGACAAAAACATATCCCACTGAATTCTTATATTTCATTAAATCGTCCTGTGTTTGAAGAAGAATCTCAGGAGACTTATATGGATTTGCTTATGGGTGGGGAAATATTAAATCCAGAAGTATTGCTCATTGGCAGAGAAGATAAACATTTTATGGAAGCGCAGATTGTAAAAATGCTCAGTGATTTTGAAAAAAGGACTCTGCTTTTGTATTTGCGAGGAAAGACCTATTATGAGATTTCCGGTATTGTCGGAAAATCCGAAAAATCAATAGATAATGCATTACAAAGAGTAAAAAAGAAAATTGAAAAATATTTAGAAGAAAAAAAAGCTTGACGCAGATTTGGTTCTGTGTTACCATATAAAAGCTAAAGAAAAGAGAAAATTCTCTTTTCTATGCTGCTATGGCTCAGCAGGTAGAGCGTCGCCTTGGTAAGGCGGAGGTCACGGGTTCAAATCCCGTTAGCAGCTTTTGACGCCTTGTTTTTACAAGGTGTTTTTTATTTTTTTGATACAAAAATAAGGGGAGGTATTTATGAGTAGGAAAAAGGATGTATTTTTGTGAAAAATAGCGAAGTTTTTTTTGAGAAAAATTATAGAATAAAAAAACAAAATACATTAGTAGTAAAAAAAGTAATATCTAGCAAAAAGTAAATAAATAAAAAAAGAGAAAAATTTGTCAAAAAAAAGAAGAAAAAAATTACACAATAATATATTACACAACAATATATTTTAATCGTTATTTTATATAAAATAAATTGTATTTTTATTGTAATATCTGTCTAATTTTAGGGATAAAAAACTATTGCAAAATAAAAAAGAAGGATATATAATGTGCTTATTGATAAAGTAAAGCATTTTCTAATAGGGTAGGAAAGTGCTCATTTATCTGAAAGAAACTGTTTTATTTTTACAATTTGGGAGGAAAAAATAATGAAAAAACTTTTAGTATTTTGTGCAGCAGCAATGATGGCAATGGGTATGGTAGCTTGTAGTTCTGATACAGCAACAACTGATACAACAACAGATACAACAGTAACAGATGATGCTGCAACAACAGACACAACAGCGACAGACGATACTGCAACAACAGATACAACAGCGACAGACGATACTGCAACAACAGACACAACAACAACAGACGATACTGCAACAACAGATACAACAGCGGCAACAGACGATGCTGCAACAACAGCAGAATAATAAATATTTTTTATACATAAAAATCCAACCATATGGTTGGATTTTTTTATTGTATAGAGAAAACCACGCGTTAGACGCGTGGTTCAAAAAAGCCTTCTGGTGTTGAGGTAGAAGTAAAAACTCCTTTTCACTATAATACAATTGCGGTCTGCCAACTGCAAGAAATATAGTGAAAAGGAGGTCCGTATATGAGAATTACGGATATACATAGTTTATCGCATACAAAATACAATTGCAAATATCCTATTGTGTTTGTGCCGAAATATAGAAGAAAAGTGTTTTATTACCAAAAGAGGAAAACAATAGGAGAAATATTGAGAAAATGATGTGAGTGGAAAGGCGTGAATATATTAAAGGCAGAAGTATGTCCGGATCATGTACACATGCTGGTAGAAATATCGCGGAAAA
>DVLQ01000143.1 GCA_018715395.1 Candidatus Coprocola pullicola
ATTTGTTGTGCCAAAAAATCCATAATTATTCACATATTTTCAAAGTACATACTTTTACTAACTAAAATTCAATGTTTTTAAAAAACTACTTGATTTTTATATAGTTAGCTTCATTCTAAAATTATAATTAGGAAGTTTTATATACTAAAGTATTTTATTTATCCCTAATAGAACTAGAGGTTTTGTTAAGCCAAACCACCCAAAAAAACATACCAAGAAACAAAATTCCCCAGTATATTTTAATATATTTATGATAAAACAGAATCATCTTCTTGTTCAAAAAGAGAGGTATTTATCGTTTCTCCTTCTACAACCGTTTTCTGCATACTTTCATCTGGCAAAACAGTAATATTTTCTTCCAAAGAATCCTCTTCTTCTTTCTTTTGCTCTTTTTGACTTTGTGACGCCACAATTTCTTCTAACTTTTTATTTTCTCTTTCCAAAGAAGCAACTTTTTCTTTTAATACTATATTTTCTGTTTCCAATGCAGAAACTTGCGCCGCCAAATTTTGTTTTTCTATTTCTACTCTATTTTGTCTTTCTCTCCAACGCATATTTAAATTTGCCAATTCCTCTCCTCGACGTACAAGAAGCTTTGTCAATTCTTCTATTTGTCGATTTTTAGATTGTTGCGTTGTAGTAAAACTTCCCAGATAATCATGAGGTTCTTTGGAAGCTGCCATAATATCATTTTCCAAAAGAATCACTGACGCCGCTGGTGTAAAAACTGCTAACTGAAATCCATTTTGACCATCTCCAAAAGCTTCTGAAGCATTTAAAATAGCTTTATCTTCTGTCAAAAACTCTCCTTTGACACAATGATAAGGAAACAAAGCAGTATATCGTTCTATAGGGCTAAAACTATTTCCATTATCAACAGATTGGCAACAATAAGGCTGCCCTGTAGCAGTCCACATAGCTTCCAGTTTATGATTTTTTTTAAAAATCAGACATTGTTCACAGCTTCCGCCTTCCCACAGCACACGAGGCGCGCTAATGGATGTGGATTGTTTATATTGATATATCACTTGACTGCGAAAAAAACTTCTTACGATATACAACATATGTATTCTTTCTTCATCCTGTATAATAGATAAATCTGTACAAGGATAAGGCGTCTGTATAACAGGATACATACTTCCTATGGTGGAAGGAGAAAGAAGCATTTCTCTTACTGTGACTATATTTCTGGCAGTCCGATAATAAAGCATGATGTGCCTTGGATTTCTTTTTCCTGTTAAAAAGGGTGTTTGTCCAAAGGGTAAAAATCTGTCAATCTGACAAGGCTTTTCCCATTTTCCATTGCGAAATACAGTATAAATCAGAGCATGGACGCCTGCTGTTTCTGTAGGCAAATGATAAAAAAGATGCAATGCCGATTGATCTATTGTCATAAAAAATTTTGTTTGACTCAAGTCTTTTTTTTCAATAGAAATTTGTTTTCTATCCCATTGAATAAAATCTGCTGTCTTTACAATATAAAGTTCTCCCAATCTTGTACTGTAAAGAAGAAAAACTTCCCCATTATAATAGCTTAATGCAAAAGAAGGATTCACCTCATCTGCTATCATCTGAGAATGAGACCAACCGGAGTTTGTGCCAACTTTAAAAAATAATGCATTTCTTTCAAAATAAACAATCAAAGTATCTTGATTTTTTGTTTTTAGATATTTGACATATGGTATTTGCATATGCTATCCTCCTAGGTTTTTAGCTAGTTTATGCAACTTCATGTAAAAAAAGAACAAAAACACATTTTTTCACATTTTATAGGAAAGAATTTTCAGGAAATATTAGGTTTTTTCAAACAATACTTGACGGAATTTTTTCTAAAGCATATACTAAAAGAAAACACAAACATTGGAGGTGACCAATATGGACGGCAGTGGCAGTAGTCACAAAAGTGCAAATAATGACGGAATTGACTCGAAACAACAAAATAAAGCTATGACACAAAACAAATTATGCTGGGTATTTGGTCACTTTTTTACTTTTTGATAATTATCGCCAAAGCCTTGTATGCCTGTGGAAGTTGTACCAGAGGCTTGTTTTTGTGCAAAAAAATTTTTGGTGAGGTGATATACTATGAACGAATTAGAACAAATCTACAACAAATTGATTCCTTTGATGGAAAAAGGGGATTATGTTACATTAAAACAAGAATTAAATGAAGAAAACCCTGCCAATATTGCAGAATTATTTGAAGAACTGCCCGGAGAAAAACAACTGTTTCTTTTCCGTCTTTTAACAAAAGACGCAGCAGCAGAGGCTTTTTCTTATATGGATTCTGATACACAGGAGCATATTGTGCGTTCTATTACAGATAATGAAGTAAGAAATATAGTGGATGAATTGTTTTTGGACGATACGGTAGACTTTCTTTCAGAAGCGCCTGCAAACCTTGTCAACAAAGTATTGCGCAACACAGATACGGCTACCAGAAAGCTCATCAACCAGTTTTTGAACTACCCGGACAATTCTGCAGGTAGTATTATGACAATAGAATTTGTACAGCTTCGAGAAACTATGACAGTGGAAAGAGCCATGCGCTACTTAAGAAAAACAGGGCTTGATAAAGAAACTATATACACCTGCTATGTTTTAGATGAAAGGAAAATACTTTTAGGCGTTGTTCCACTGAGAACATTAATATTGGCAGAAGATGATGTTATTATAAAAGATTTGATGGAAGACGATGTTGTATCTGTTCATACATTAGATGATCAAGAGGACATCGCAAATATATTTAAAAAATATAACTGGATTTCACTTCCTGTTGTAGACAGAGAAAATCGTATGGTTGGTATCATCACCGTAGATGATATTGTGGACGTTATTGACCAGGAAACTACAGAAGACTTTGAAAAAATGGCTGCTTTGCTCCCTTCTGATGAAGAATATTTAAAAACAAGCGTATTTGCATTGGCAAAAAACAGAATTGTATGGCTTTGTGTACTGATGCTTTCAGGAACTATTTCTGCTGTTATCATCAGTGGCTATGAATCCCTTCTTAACGCCGCCGTAGTACTTTCCAGCTTTATTCCAACACTGACAGGTACGGGAGGAAACGCCGGTTCACAGGCTTCTACCATAATTATTCGCGGTATGGCCTTGGGAGAAATTCAGACAAAAGATATATTAAAAGTCATATGGAAAGAACTTCGTGTTGGTTTATTATGCGGTATATTGCTTGGCAGTATCAATATGCTGCGTTTGACATTGTTTAGCACAAACACAAGCTTTTGGGTAGATTTGACTGTTTCTATCAGTATGTGTCTTGTGGTTGTGGTAGCAAAAAGTGTTGGCTGTCTTTTGCCCATTTTTGCAAAAATCATGAAATTTGACCCTGCTATTATGGCCGGTCCTTTGATTTCTACAGTGGTAGACGCCATTGCATTAGTTGTATTTTTTAACATTGCTCAAATATTTGTATTATAATCAGAACCATCGGCTTAGCCGGTGGTTTGCTTTGCCCCTAGAGGGGGCTGTTGCCAGCACGCTTTGAAACACTTTACTTCCCCAATTGCCGCCTTTGGCGGCTATTTTTATTATTACTTTCGTGCCGAAGGCTGCAGAGCAGCCTTTCACAACCGCCCGCTCTGCATGCGAGATGAAAGCTTAAGCAAAAAACATCGACCTTGTTGTAAAATAAGCCTAAAATTTTTACAGAAGAAAGGACGAGGCTTTTATGGCAAACAATTTAGCACACAGGGTATGCAAGTATCATATCGTATTTACACCAAAGTATAGAAGAAAAATAATTTATTATGAGTTGAGAGCGAATATTCAAAAAATAATTAAGGATTTATGCAAATGGAAAAGTGTAGAAATGATTGAAGGTCATATGACGCCAGATGATATCCATATTCTGGTAGAGATTGCACCGAAAATGAGTGTAGCACAATGGGATACTGAAAAGGAAAAAGTGCCATGATGATATGCAATGGTCATACAAATCTGAAGTATAAATTCGGAAATAGGAATTTCTGGACAACAGGATATTATGTAAATACGGTCGGGTGAAATACAGCAACAATTCAAAAATATATCAGAGAACAGCAAAAACAATATCAAATTGAAGACAAGCTGAATACAAAAGAGTATGAAGGTAGCAGAGAATTATACCACCAAGGCTTGAACAAAATGAAAGCCAGCGTCATTTAGGCACTGGCTCTTAATAAACCCTTATAGGGCTGGTGCAAACCACGTCTTTTAGGCGTGGTTCTGATTTACTTTTTCACTCGTAAACGGGTCAATCCACTCACTGAAACTGATTTGCCATACAGTTTTCATTTAACTAATTATTCACGTATTTTTTTTGTTTTTTCCTACTATATCAATGTCATATCCTCCACACCAAAACATTCTATTTCCATATTTGTATTTTAAATTTGCATATCTATCAAAAATATTAGAGAACTTTTCCCTTTCAAATATCTAGCGATTGGGCGGTATACCAATCAGCATAGGTATATAATCCAGACAACATTTTGCCGCTATCATTTCTATTGCTTTTCTTTCACATCATTGTCTAAATATTTTCCCTATTTCAGCTTTTATTTTGCCATATAGTATCTGTCTTCTATACTTTGGTGAGAATACAATATGATATTTCCATTCCCAACTTGTATGTGCTAAACGATTCCTATAAAAACCTCCTACGCTTTCTTATTTCTTAGCAGACTTAAGAAAGCATAGGAGGTTTTTAAAGCTCACTGATTCCCCTGACATAGCTGGGTAATTTTTATTGGTTTACCAAAAAAGCATATTGAAAATCCCATGGGCTTTTTTATTTAGGCTGAAATTTGCGCTTGTTTTACACTTCTTTTTATAATAGGAGCAAGAAGTATTACAATTACTATTTTGCAAATATCTCCAGGTAAAAAAGGTATTACCGCAGAAACTGCCGCTTGTAAAAACGTTGTATTTGTAACCATGGCAAGCCATATTGTGCCAAAACAATACAAAAAAGTTGTTCCTATAATGATGCCCAATAACTGAATTCCTCTTGCATTTGGAAATGTTTCCGCAAAAAATCCTGTAAAAAATGCAAGAAAAAAATATCCTATTAAATATCCGCCCGTTGGTCCTGCTAATTTTGAAAAGCCGGCTGAAAATCCTGAAAAAACAGGAACTCCCACAATGCCTATCAAAAAATATAACAAGCAACAAATCATCCCTTTTTTCCAGCCTAATAAATAAGCAGAAAAACAAACCACCAGTGAGGCAAGAGAAAGCGGTACAGGGCTAATGGGTATAGGAATGCTCATGGGTGCTACAATGCAGAGCAATGCCGTAAATAACCCAATTAATGTCATTGTTTTTGTTGTAAAATACATAAATAACCTCCTAAGTTTTTCTTTTATTGTGTGACTTTCATATGAAATACAAAACGGCGCAAACATCGGCTTTTGTTCTTTTCTTACCCATTTAAACATATAAAACCATACTACATTTCTGATGTTGCTACATTATAGTACCACTTATAAGCATAGTCTGCTTTGTGAGAAAAATATAGATAAGGATACCAGTCTTTTTATATTTCATACATACAAATTTTTCATATTCAGTTTATTAATTCTTTTTTATCACATTATAAAAGAAGCAGATTGAATTGTCAACTTATATTTTTTATTTAGTTTACAATCTATTTTTTATCATCAAGTTATTGACAAATTGTATATATAGCATTATAGTGTATATATACAATATATACACTAAGAAAGGTGGACGTCGGTGGATATTATTTTAAGCACTACATCATCTACACCAATTTATGAACAGATTGTAACTCAAATCAAAAAACATATTATCAATGGACAATTAAAAGAAGGAGAGGCTCTGCCTTCTATGAGGACACTGGCAAAAGAATTACGCATCAGTGTCATCACCACAAAACGAGCCTATGAAGAATTAGAAAACGCCGGATTTATTGTGACAATCATGGGCAAAGGCAGTTTTGTAGCAACAAAAAATTTGCAGCTTATTCGAGAAGAACAGTTAAAAGAAATCGAATACCATATTCAGCAAGCTGTAGCATTGGCACAATCAAACGGTATTTCATTTGATGAATTATCAGAACTTTTAAAAATGATGTATGGAGAGGATATTTATGAAAAATAGTTTATTATGGCATAAAGCAGAAAAAAAATTTGATTCTTTTTATTTGCATCCCACTACCATAGCAGTAGAACAAGGCAGTATTATGGGACTAATCGGACAAAACGGCTCTGGAAAAACAACGCTGATTAAACTGCTTTTTAATTTAATTCGTTTAGACGGCGGAGAAATCAAAGTATTTGATTTAGACAGCAGAAAACAAGAATTGCAAATTAAGCAAAGAATCGGTTTTGTCCCTGACAATAATCTATTCTATGAAAAATTTACACCCAAAGACATTCACAAAATATTATCAAAATTATATGAAAATTGGCAGGAAAATTTATTTTTTCAATATTTAGAAAAATTTGAAATCCCAAAAACAAAAAATATAGAACACTTTTCAATGGGTATGAAAAAAAAATTATTAATTGCCGCAGCCCTCAGTCACAAAGCAGAATTATTGATATTAGATGAGCCTATGAATGGTCTTGACCCTGTGGCAAGAGGAGAAATCAGAGATATCTTACAGGAATTTATAGAAACAGAAAATCATTCTGTATTATTATCTTCTCACATCACAGAAGATTTAGAAAAAATAGCAGACTATGTTACATTGATAGAAAAGGGACAAATTATTTTTAGTCAAAACAAAGAGATACTTTTAGAAAATTATGGTATCGCTCACATTGGAAAAAATGAATTTTCTGAAATCGAAAAACAATATTATGTGAGCTTTCGCAAAAATGCTTTTGGATATGATATGTTATTAAAAAATAAAAAAGCATTTTTAGAAAAATATAGCGGCGCTGTCGTAGACAATGCGCACTTAGAAGACATTATGCTTTTTTATCATGAAAGAAAAAAAGGAGTGATAGCATCATGCTAGGAATGCTTTTAAAAGATATCATCTACATCAAAAAACTTAAAAAAACGTTGCTCTATATCATTTTATTATTATTTTTTTTGAGTATATCAGGTTTATTTGAAACAAATTATCTTTCCAGTCTTTCTTATTTTGTCATGTTTTTTTGTGTAAATCTTTCTACACTGCCCTTTAGCTATGATAGTTACAGCCATTTTAGCGAATATCAATATGCCTTGCCTGTCAGCAGAAAAACAGCAGTATACAGCAGATATTTATTGGGATTAGTACTTTTTGGAATTTGTATTTTGTTTCAATCCTTTACAATATTGCTTGACCTATTTTTGCAAAAAGAGATTGGTAATCCAGAAGAATTTATTATGATACAATTTAGCGCTGTATTATTTGTTCCTTTATTACAGTCTATCTTATTTCCTTTGTTATATAAATTTGGAGCAGAAAAGGGAAGATTATATATGGTTGGTATCATTATTTTTGTCTGTTGTATAGTAGGATTTTTTGTGACAGAATCAAAACCAATCAATATTTCTATTCATCTCTTACCTTTTTTGATAGGCATACTGCTTTTCGTCACACTGTTTTATATTCTTTCTATGCTGCTTTGCATTAAAATCGAACAAAAAAATCAAAAATAAAAAAGGCGTCAAACGCCTTTTTTATTTTGCCACTTCTTCTGCCACAATGATACCATTCATTTTATTGGCAAAAACCTGCATTTTGTATTCTTCTATTGTAGAAAAATTTGTTTTTCCATCTAATTGTATCAACTGCCCTTTTTTATAAGCTTGATTTTTGGTAGCTATTTTTAATAATTTTTTTTCGATTGCCGTCATTTTATCATACTGAAAAAAACCACCTATTGAGGCAATGCAAGCGGCATGATTTACCAAATCTTTTGAAAAACTATTTAAAGCATATCCTTTAATTTGATTATAAATTTCTGTCATACAGCAAAAACAAATACCAAAATGTCTTTCCAATAATTGCTGCTGATATTTTTTTGCAAACTTTTTTACATATTTAGGCACATCGCCTGCATAGACAGCACTAAATATCACTACTTTTTTATATTTTGAAAAATCTATTTCTTTTGTTTCTTTTAAATCTACAATATCTACCTCTCCGTCCAGCATTTCTGCCAGTAACGTTGTATTTTCTCTTGTTGCACCATACTTAGATGCATAAGCCAACAATGTGTGCAAAAATTTTTTCCTCCTTTTTAAATAGAAACAGAGAAATCAAGCAAAGCCTGATTTCTCAAAAATTTTTTATTTCATTTGTGTAATCAGACGCTCTGTCAATTCTGCTACATATGCTAAAATTTCACTACAATCTTGTCTACAACAAGATAACTTACAGCAATTTAAAGAGCCAAATCTCTCATGAAAAGATAAAAACAACTGCATACGCAATGTTTTTGCCCTTTCTTCTTCAAAAAGTATTCCAAAGAGTTCTATTGCCGCTACCAATGCGCAGCAAATGCTTCCAACGCCAAAACCATTGCTAACAGCGCTACAGCTGTTTTCCAATTCCTCTGAAATAACAATGCCAAAGTGTTCTGCTCCCGCTTTTAAAATTGCCAAAGAGCAATTATAGCCTTGTGCATAATAAAATAATGCTCTCTCTTTCATCCTTCTTCCCTCCTTTGTCCCTTTTTTCTATCATATGGACAAAAACAGAAGGAAGTTCCATTTAATCTTCTTTTGTTGTTATTTTTGCAGCCACAGGACGTATTTGTTTTTTGTCCCAAATAGCTTCTTTACTATGTATCCAAAAATAAACCAGCAATGTCATCAATATGCCCACTCCAAAGCTGAGTATTTCTCTGTTTATCATAGGCAAATACTGGTATAACACATAGTATCCCAGTAAAATACCTACCAAAAGCCCTATCATAGGAATGCCATATAATATCAATACTGCTTTTATGAAGCTATTGTTACGAAGCTCCATAATCACCCAATCTCCAACTTTAGCATCGCACTCATTTTCCGCTTCAATAATCATTTCTTCTTTTTTCATACCTGCCAGACAAGAGCGAGCGCGGCATTCTGCACAGGCTTCTTTTCTTGTCATTTGTATCACAGCCAAATGGTCTTTTACATTGATAACTAAACCCTTTTCACCCATATACTTCCGCCTTTCTATCTCTATTAAAAAACTGTATCATTTTTTTATTTGTTTTGCCTCAGTATAGCATAAAGAACTCAGAAAAAAAAGTAGTTTTCATTTAAAAAACAATAAAACGCAAAATGCAAATATTGCCAAACTTTCTATCCATATCTTTTTTATTGTTTTTTGCCTTTTTTTCATAGCATAAGAGGTATGCCATACCAATGCTAAACAAAACAATAGTAATATACAAGGATTTCCTCTGCCATAAAATAATTCCATCACAAAACCAAACAAGCCAAAAGCAATGGCAAAGCATCCAGGGGTGACATAGCTTTCCCAACCGGTTTTGTAAAAACGGTACAACAAAAAACAGCCCCCTGCTACAAAAAGTGTCGCAGCAAACGACGCTTTACTCATAAAAGGGATTCCTCTATCGATTCCCCAAAATAAAAACAGAAAAAACGAACACCAAAAAGCCCACCATTTTTGTTTTTTCCAAAAAAGCAACAAAAGCGCTCCTTCTAATATTGCTAAAACAAATACATCTTCTTTTGCATAACCATTTTTTCTCATTACCAAAAAGCATATAAAAAACAGCAGTATAATCAATGCTAAAAGATATTTATTTCTTTTTTCCACCATAAATTGCATTTCTCCCCTGCTAGTTTTCTGTTGTAGATTCTTCTTTTTGCCGCTCTGCTTTTTTCCATTGATACAGCCGTATTGCAAATATTTTTAACAATGCTCCGCAAGGCACCGCCACCACCATACCAAGTATACCAAACAACCCTCCAAATACAGCCAATGAAATAATGACAAGCGCCGGATGCAGTTCTACGCTTTTGCCCACAACCTTTGGCACAATGAGTATGCTGTCTATTTGCTGCAATACCAAAACAATAATAATAGCATACAATGCTCTGATAGGCTCTCCACTCAAAAGTCCCATTGCTACAGAAAGCAAAAATGCCATCACTGCCCCCACATAAGGTATCAAATTGGAAAAGCCCGATATAATGCCTATCATAACAGCATAAGGTATTTTTACTATTGTAAAGCTGATACTAATTAGTATTGCCATAATAATGGCGTCTGTCATCTGACCTGTGATATAACCAGAAAAAGTGGTATTTGCTAAATAACATACTTCTTTAATACGCTCTGCCGTTTTTTTTCTAAAAAAGACGTCAACACTTTTTTTGCAATAATATAATATTTTTTCTTTTTCTACTAAAAGATAAAATCCAATTGTCAGTCCTAATAAAATATTGACTGCCCAGCCGCCTGCCTTTGAAATAGAGTTTGTAACACTCATAACCCCTGCTTGTAATAATTCTGAAATGCTTGTTGTCCAACTGGAAAGAAGGCTTTCTATGTTTTGAAATATGCCATATTCTGCCAGTTTCACACTAATCAGTACAAAAAAGTCGCTAAAATCACTAATATAAGCATTGATTTTATTGGCTATAGCAGTAACATCCGTTGCGCCAATTTTTAATACCGCATATTGTATGATACAATAAATGACTAATAATACCAATATATAAACAGTTGCCGTTCCTCTTTTTCTGGTAGAAAACTGTCTATAAGCTCTTGTAGGCATATATTTTTCCCATTTTTTTTGAAAAAAATCCACTGCCGGATTCATCAAAAATGCAATCACCAATGCCACCAGTAAAGGTGCAAATACAGAAATGAGTTTTCCCAGTACTGCTAATAGAGTATCTTTAAAATTTGTTAAATTTCCGGCAACACCGGCTAATATATAAATAATCAATACTGTAAATACCACATGAAACGATATTTTTAAATATTGTTTATCCCAAGGTAATTTCATTGGTTTCTCCTTTATTTCATTCTACGAAGTACTTCCTGCAAAAATTTCCATACTCTTTCTACAGAGGCAATATCTGCTGTTTCTTCAGGAGAATGTGCCCCTCTGATTTCAGGACCAATGGAAATCATATCCAGTCCTTGTATTTTTTTACCAAAAATACCGCACTCCAGTCCTGCATGAATGGCAGTTACAATAGGCTGTTTTTGATAAAGCTCTTTGTATGTTTGTTGGCATAATGCTACAATAGCAGAATTTTTAGAAAATGTCCATTCAGGATATTCTCCCTTTTCCATGATTTGTGCCTCTGTCAGCTTTGCAATCAAGCCGATTTTTTCTGCAATCAGTTGTTTTCTGCTTTCTATGGAGCTTCTAATGGCATTGTGAAATTCTATGTTTTTTTCTGTTGTTTGAACCACGCCTATATTACTGGAGCTTTCTACCAAATTTTGTAATTTCATATCCATTGTTTCTACACCATAAGGCAGTAATAATAATATAGAAATTATTTTTTCTGTTGTTTCTTTTGAAAAATATTTTCCTACTTTTTCTTTCATAGGCAGCAATGAAATGGTAATGTTTTCTTCTACACATTCATATTCCATAGAATATATTTTATTAAGACGTTCCAGTAGTGCTTGTATTGCTTGTACTTGCTCTTGTTTCAATAAAAGTACTGCTTCCGCCTCTCTTGGTATGGCATTATCCTGCAATCCTCCGTCAATACGGCACATTCTGCTATCATATACGGAAAAAATATCAAAAAGTATTCTTCCAATCAATTTATTTGCGCTAGCTCTTTGCAAATGAATATCAGAACCGGAATGACCCCCTGTTAATCCGGTTATTTTCAACAAATAAGGATTTCCTTCAAATGCCGCTTCCTCCCATACAATAGGCAGTGAAACAACTGTTCTGTTTCCTCCGCAGCAACTGACAACAAATTCTCCTTCTTCTTCCGTATCCAAATTAATCAATGTTTTTGCCTTTAAATCACTGGCGTCAAACGCTTTTGCACCTTGCATTCCCACTTCTTCGTCTGTTGTAAAAACAGCCTCCAAAGGTGGGTGAGGAATTTCCTTTGCATCTAACAATGCTAACATATATGCCACACCAATACCGTTATCTGCTCCTAATGTAGTGCCCTTTGCTTTGATTTTGCCATCTTCTACTATTAATTTCAATCCTTCTGTATCAAAATCATGGTCTGTATTTCCGTTTTTTTCACATACCATGTCGATATGAGATTGTAAAATCACCGCAGGTGCAGCTTCATATCCCTTTGTGCCTTCTTTTTTTATCAATACATTATTTGCATTGTCTTGTCTGCAAAAAAGTCCTCTTTGCTGTGCAAAATGAACAATATAGTCACTCAATTTTTTTTCTTTTCCACTGCCATGGGGAATATTGCAAATTTCTTCAAAAAAATAAAATACTTCTTTCGGCTGTATGTTTTCTAATATCTTCATTTTTTCACCTTCCTGTGTTTTAGTATAACCCTTTCCATTTTATCACATACAACAGCACCACGTCATTTTATTTTTACATTCTTTTTTTGACATAAAATATAAAAAGACTGGCTTTTCATCACCAGCCTAAAAAATTAAGGATTTTCTGCTTTTTGTTTTATAATTGCAGGAAGTTGTGAAAGAGAAATGGTTTCTGAGGTACCTTCCGTCATATTTTTTAATTCCAATTTATTTTCTTGTAATTCCGTATCTCCAATAATAACAGAATACAATGCGCCAATTTTATTGGCATATTTCATCTGCGCCTTTACACTTCTTTCAACTGTGTCACATTCTGCATGTATCCCTTCTTTTCTCAACTGCAATGTCAATGCCTGTGCTTTAAAAAGTCCCTTTTCTCCCATAGAACCAATATAAAGTAATACATCACTTTTTTGTTCCATGCAACCATACTGTTTTTCTAATATCATCATAAGACGCTCTATGCCCATGCCAAATCCCACAGCCCCTGTTGGCTTTCCTCCACACTGCTCTACCAAATTATCATAGCGTCCTCCGCCGCATACTGTCAAACCGTCAGATACAAATTCAAATACTGTTCTGGTGTAATAATCCAGTCCTCTTACAATTTTAGGGTCTACTGTAAAAGCAATGCCCATTTCATTTAATATAGACTGTACTTTTTGAAAATGTGCGCTACATTGTTCATCTAAGCACTCCAAAACAGAAGGAGCGTCTGCAATGATTTTTTGACAGCCTTCTTCTTTACAATCCAATACACGAAGGGGATTTTTTTGATATCTTTCTTTGCAAGTAGGACATAGTTTTTCTAAATGAGAACCAATAAATTCTCTTAACATTTTATTATATTGCTTTCTGCATTGTGGACAGCCTAAACTATTAATACGAAGCTCTACATTTTTGACGCCTAATTTTTCCAACAATGTTGTAGCTACAGAAATCACTTCTGCATCTTGTGCAGCACTATAAGAACCAAACACTTCTATACCAAACTGGTGAAACTGTCTTTGTCTGCCCGCCTGCGTATTTTCACACCGAAATGTAGGAGAAATATAATATAGTTTTGTAGGCTGAGGCTGATTGTGCATACCATGTTCAATATAGGCTCTTACTGTGCCTGCTGTGCCTTCAGGACGAAGTGTCAGACTTCTGTTGCCATCGTCTGTAAAAGTATACATTTCCTTTTGCACAATATCTGTAGTTTCTCCAACGCCCCTTGCAAACAGTTCTGTAAACTCAAACATAGGCGTTCTGATTTCTCCTATACCAAATGCAGCACAAATACTGCGTATATCATTTTCCAGTTTTTGCCATTGTATCACTTCACTGCCATATAAATCTTTTGTTCCCTTTACCAACTGAATTGCCATCAAATCCCTCCTAAATTCTTCTTTTGCACAATACTGTTTTAATGAAACAATCCTTGTCGTTTTCTTTCTATCATCTCATCAATGCGACTAATATACTGCTCTACACTTTTTACATTAAAAATACGTTCAATTCTATTTTGTGAAAAATCAATGGTTTTTGTACTTGCTCCAGCTCCGGCTGCCAATATGGTTTGTTTTTCCTCCATAATCTGCACATTATAAATCCCTTCTTTATGAGGCATACAATATCCTACATTTTCAAAATTTCCAACCATATTTTTTTGACGATACATATAATAAGGCTTCATACCCATTGCTTTTGCGCTCTCAGAAGCAATCAAAAGCATTTTTTCCAATTCTTCTGCCTTTGTAAGTGTATAAAAATCAAAATTTTCCTTCAAGCGAGAAGCTCTTTTGACAGCCAATGTATGTATGGTCAGATTATCGGGCTTCAGCTTTTCCATTTCAGACATGGTATAGCCCACATCTTTTGGCGTTTCTTGCGGCAATCCTAATATCAAATCCATATTGATGTTGTCATGCCCTAATTCCCTTGCCTGCCAAAATACCTTTTTCACATCTTCCACTGTATGCTTTCTTCCAATAAGTTGCAATGTCTTTTGATTCATGGTTTGAGGATTGATAGAAATACGATTGACGCCATATTCTTTCATTACAGATAATTTTTGTTTTGTAATGGTATCCGGTCTGCCTGCTTCTACTGTAAACTCCAATCCCTGTTTTTGTAAATCAAAATAATCCCCCATTTTTTCAAAAAGCCATTTCATTTGCTCTTGTGTCAAAGAAGTAGGGGTACCTCCCCCTACATAAATTGTTTTTAGCTGAAATGCTTTTGCATACTCTCCCAAAAAAGCCAATTCTTTTGCCAACGCTTGCAAATATTGTTCTACATGATTTTGGTATTGTGTTAAGGGATAGGCTGTAAAGGAACAGTACAGACATCTTGTAGGACAAAAAGGGATTCCTACATAAAGGCTGATATCTTCAGGACGATTTTTGCTCAAAATCTCTCTTTCCGCCTTTGCTACCTCCAAAGAAAGCTTAGCTTTTTGTTCTGTCACATCATAACCGTCTATCAAATAACAAAGACATTGCTGCTCTGTATATCCTTTATCCAAAAGCTCATTGATAGCTTTAGCAGGGCGTACGCCTGTTACAAAACCCCATTGGGGACGAATTTGTGTTTTTTGTTTTAATAATTTATAGATTGCGCCTTTTATCACTCTTTTTTTTTCTTTTTCCGTCCACTGTTGTTTTTTGCCAAGCATTTGCGCTTGTTGTTTTTTCACACCATTTTCATAAAATACGGCAACGGCTTTTTCTCCTTCCAGTATGCTTTCTATTGTAATGCCTTCTGGAGCAGGCTCTTGTGTGACATAATAATGCATGTTTGGATAAAACACTTGTATTATGGTTTGAACATCATGCTCCAATGTATGCCCCTTTGTCATAAAATATATCATTGCTTTTCCCTCAAATCAGAAATTCTTTTCGCTATCCAAAAGAATGGTCACAGGTCCATCGTTTATGATTTCTACTTTCATATCCGCTTGAAACTCTCCTGTAGCAACCTTTTGAATTGGCAGTGTTTTAGCATATTCTACCAACTGTTCAAATATATCTCTGGCTTTTTGTGGAGATGCTCCACTGGAATATCCGGGACGTCTGCCCTTTCTGGCGTCGCCATATAATGTAAAGTTTGGTACGATTAAAAGCTCTCCTTTGATATCCAGCAGTGATAAATTCATTTTGCCTGCTTCATCTTCAAATATTCTCATATTGATTACTTTGTCCAGCATATATTCTATCACTTTTTTATCATCACTTTCCATCATACCAAAAAGTACCATAATCCCTCTTCCAATTTCTCCAATGATTTTTCCTTCTACAGTTACACTGCCCTTTTGCACTCTTTGCAACACTGCTCTCATTGTATTCCTCCTTGTTTATCAATACAGTTTATTATAAAAAAACAACATATGGCTTTTCTTTTTACAACTATTTATTGTGAAATCACATCAAATATAGTATTGGGCTTTCCATATCACTGTTTTTTCTGTTATTTGCTTAAGAGATTTTAAGAATTTGCAACACGTTCAATTTCTATAATATCTTTTAATTTCATAAGTCTTTTGATAATTTTTTCCAGCTGCTCTTTACTTTTTATTTCTATTGTAATATCAAATACAGCTGTAGATTTTGCTGTTTTAATGGTTAGAGCTTTTACAGAAATATCTTCATCATTAAATACCTTTGATACTTCCATCATCAATCCAACTCTATCCGAGCCTACAACACGGATACCTGCCAAATAAGACACATTTGCCAATGTCTTATCTCCCAAGTCCCACTCAGCTTCAATCAATCTATGTCTGTCTTCTTCTGTTAAATTCATAATGTTAATGCAGTCTGTTCTGTGTATGGTAACACCTCGCCCTCTTGTAACAAATCCTACAATTTCATCACCGGGCACAGGATTACAGCATTTTGAAAAACGAACTGCCGCATCTCCTATTCCTTTTATCACAACGCCACTTTTGCTTTTATAGCGTTGTTTGTGAGGATTTTCTTCCTCCACAGGGTTTAATAAAGCAGTTTCGGCTTCTTTCTTTTTCTTTTCCTTCAAAAGTTCTTCTATGAGTCTATTGGCAACTTGTCCTTCTTTTACGCCTCCGTGTCCCACGGCAGCGCAAAGAGCATCCCAGTCTTTAAATCCGAATTTGTTTAATACAATATTCATCCACTCTGTACGAAACAATTCAGAAGGGGTATGTCCTTTTTTCTTAATATCTTTATCAATCAATTCTTTTCCTTTTAAAATATTTTCTTCTTTAAACTCCTTTTTAAACCATTGATTGATTTTTGTTCTTGCCTGAGAACTTTTTACTAAATTAAGCCAATCTCTGCTGGGTCCTTTAGAATTTTGAGAGGTTAATATTTCAATTCTGTCACCATTTTGCACTTTATAATCAATGGGAACCATTTTATTGTTTACTCTTGCTCCCACCATTTTGTTGCCTATAGCGCTGTGTATCATATAGGCAAAATCAATGGGAGTAGAGCCTTTTGGCAAGCTGACAACCTTTCCCTGAGGAGTAAAGGCATACACTTGGTCTGTAAATACATTCAAATCCAATTTAATGGTATCAAGATACTCCTTGTTATCGGACATATCTTGCTGCCATTCTAATATTTGACGAAGCCATGTCAATTTTTCTTCTTGTGTATTGCCTTTTTTGGCAGCATTTCCGCCTTTTCCTTCCTTGTATTTCCAATGAGCGGCAATACCGTATTCACTGGTACGATGCATTTCCCATGTTCTGATTTGTATTTCAAAAGGCTCTCCTTCCGGACCAATGAGCGTATTGTGCAGAGATTGATACATATTCGGCTTTGGCATAGCAATATAATCTTTAAATCGTCCAGGCATAGGCGTATACATCGTATGAACTACACCCAAAACGCCATAGCAGTCCCTTACTGTATCTACAATGGCTCTTACAGCAAACAAATCGTAAATTTGATCCAATGTCTTATTTTGATTGACCATTTTTTTATAAATACTGAAAAAATGTTTGCTCCTGCCCTCTACTTTTCCTTTGATACCAGATTGCTCCATTTTTTGTTTTACATCATTTACAATAGAATTGACAAAGGCTTCTCTTTCTACCTTTTTTCTTTCTATTTTTTCTTTTAAATCATAATAAGCGTCAGGATTGAGATATTTAAAACAGAGGTCTTCCATTTCTGTTCTAATTTTGGAAATACCGAGTCTATGAGCCAAAGGCGCATAAATATCAAGCGTTTCTTGTGCTTTTTCTCTTTGCTTTGCCTCTGTCATATAGTTTAATGTTCTCATATTATGCAAACGGTCAGCCAGCTTTATCAATATCACACGAATGTCCTTTGCCATAGCCATAAACATTTTGCGATAGTTTTCTGCCTGCATTTCTTCTTTTGTAGAATAGGAAAGCTTTCCCAACTTTGTCACACCATCTACTAAATTGGCTACTTCCTCACTAAACAGCCTTGTAATGTCATCATAAGTATATGGCGTATCTTCAATGGTATCATGCAAAATACCTGCTGTAATCGTTTCTCTATCCAATTCCAATTCGGCTAAAATATAGGCAACCTTCAGGGGATGGATAATATACGGTTCTCCGGACTTTCTTTTTTGGTCTTTATGCGCTTCCACTGCCAACCGATATGCTTTTTCAATCATATCAAATTCTTTGGTTGGGTGGTAGGTATTCATTTTATCAATCAGTTGTTGGTATAATTGTTCTTCTATCCTCATAAAATCACCCCTTTTATACGATACCGCCTGCCAAAAACAAACTAAATATTATTATAGTAATTCCCATTTCTTTTTTCAAGTCTTTACAAACATCAAACACAACTTTACAACTCTTTTTGAAAATATCCTTTGTCATATTTTAATGATAATATTCTCTTTACCTTTTCATTTAATGTATCTTCTGACAATGTTCCTTGTTTTAGAGCAGTCAAAATATCTGTATGAGCCTTTTCTATATCCACAGGCATCAACGCCATGTCTGCTCCTGCTTGTATTGCCATTAGCGGAGCATTTTCATATTTTGTTACAGCTGCCATATCTAAAGCATCTGTAATAATAATACCCTCAAATCCCAAATGATTTCTTAACTGCTCTGTAAGCATTTGATAGGACAAAGACGCCGGCAATCCATCTGTGGTAGCATTGGGCGTGTTGATATGCCCTGCCATAATAAAATCTATGTCATTTTCAATGACCTTTTGAAAAGGAATCCATTGTTTTTGTTCCATTTCTTCTAGCGTATCCTTTGAAACAGCCATACCTTCATGGCTATCTTCTATGGTATTACCATGTCCCGGAAAATGCTTTGCAGCGGCGCTGATGCCTTCTTGTTGTAAGCCCTGGCTAAAAGCCACTGCCATATCGGCTGCCTTTTGTGGGTCGTTGGAAAAAGCCCTATTGCCTATAACGGTATTTTCAGCATTTTCTCTAATATCTGCAACAGGAGCAAAATCCACATCAAACCCCAATTCTTTTAGCTCTTGCGCTATTGTTTTTCCGGCTTGATACGCTACTGTAGTATCATTTGTATTGCCAATCTCCTCTGCCGAGGGAATGTCTGCCACATCTAATTTTCCACTAAAATGCAAACGGCTCACACTTCCGCCTTCTTCATCAATACCTATAAAAATGGGTATTTCTGAGCTGTTTCTAATCTCCTCAATCAACTGTTTTGTCTGCTCTTTTGTATCAATATTTTCTCCAAACAATACCACTCCTCCTATATGATATTGCTGTAATGTTGCTTTTAATGCTTCATTGTATGTTGTAATGGGAACATTATTTTCATCTCTGCGAAAAGCACAAAAAAGAACTTGTCCTGCTTTTTGTTCCAATGTCATATTAGAAATTTTTTCATTTAAAAAAGCCTCCTTTTTTTCTTCCGGCGTCATCTCTTGTACTTCTTTGACAACAATATTAGAAAATTCTGTTTCTGAGAGTACTGCTTCTTTTTGACAACCTAACAATCCTATGCAAATAAAAAATATCAAAGTAATATACCTCATTCTCTTTTGCATAAAAATCCCCCTTTTTTTTAACATTTGTTTCTATTATATCTTTTCTATAGAAAAAAGGATAGTAATACTTTTTATTTCTTCTATTTTTTAGTATAATAAAAAGCAGCATATTCATAGAAGAAATCATTTTCTATGGTTATCATCAGGAGGTTATTATGAAATTACAAAAATTACTTAGTTATGTACGCCGTGCTGTAGAAGACTATCATATGATTGAACAAGGAGATAAAATTGCCGTTGGAGTTTCCGGAGGAAAAGACAGCGTTTGTCTTCTTTTGGCACTAAAACATCTTCAAAGATTTTATCCAAAAAAATTTGAATTGGAAGCAATCACTGTTTCTTTAGGACTTCCGGGAGCCGTTTACGATGATATAGAAGCATTTTGCAATCAAATAGGCGTTGGCTATACTGTAGTGCATACAGATATTGGTCAAATTATATTTCATGAGCGAAAAGAAAAAAATCCCTGCTCTCTTTGTGCAAAAATGCGAAAAGGCGCTTTAAACGATATGGCAGAAAAATTAGGCTGTAATAAAGTGGCTTTAGGACATAATAAAGATGATATAGTAGAGACTTTTTTTATGTCTCTTTTTTATGAAGGACGCATCAACTGTTTTGCACCGGTCAGCTTTTTGGATCGAAAACAAATTTATTCCATTCGTCCTCTTATGTATGTACCGGAGCCGGAAATAAAGGGATTTATACAAAAAAGCGGTTTGGCTATTGTCAAAAATCCTTGTTTGGTAGATGGCAGTACAAAAAGACAAGAAACAAAAGAGCTTCTGGCAGAATTATCCAAAAACTATAATCATCTGCAAGAAAAGGTATTTGGCGCAATACAACGTTCTGACTTAAAAGGATGGCAAAAACAAATATAAAAAAGGAGAAATACTATGAGCACTTATCATGAAGAACAAAAAGCAAAGGATACTATACGTTTAAGAGCTCTTTTAGAAGAACTTCCTTATTTTTTAGGAGAATTTTTTAGAGGCATTGCTAATACCACTTCTGTTAAAACACGCATTAACTATGCAAATGATTTAAAAATATTTTTTACATACATCACAAAACAGCATAAAAAGCTGAAAAATATACCTTTTGAAGATATGGACGTTACTTGTCTAAATGATATTACAGCAGAAGATATCGACTGTTTTTTAGAATATATCACATATTACACCAAACCAGACCCTGTCAATAAAGAAAAAACCCTTTCTTTTCAAAATGATGAAAAGGGAAAAGCACGCAAATTGGCTTCCATTCGCTCTATGTATCACTTTTTTTTCAAAAAACAAAAAGTTTCTTCCAATCCTGCGGCTATTGTAGATACTCCAAAAATACACGATAAACAAATCATACGCTTGGAGGCAAATGAAGTGGCAGACCTTTTGGATTTAGTAGAAAATTGTGATACAGACGCTATGTCCAAAAGACAAAAGGCGCATCTTTCCCACACCCAAAAAAGGGATTTAGCCCTTTTTACATTGCTTTTAGGCACAGGTATGCGAGTATCAGAGTGTGTGGGCATCAATATAAGCGACATAGACTTTCATAACAATAGTGTAAAAATACTTCGAAAAGGAGGAAATGAAACCACGCTTTATTTTGGAGAAGAAGTGCAACAAGCCCTTTTGGAATATATTACTCAAAGAGCACAACAAAAAAACAAATCAGAAAAAGAAGAGGCTCTTTTTCTTTCCAATAGAGGTACCAGAATCACCGTGCGTGCTGTGCAAAATATTGTAAAAAAATATGCTCGCATTGTTTCTCCTGCCAAAAAAATATCTCCTCATAAGCTTCGCAGTACCTATGGCACTGCACTTTATCAAGAAACAGGAGATATTTATTTAGTGGCCGATGTGTTAGGTCATGCAGACGTCAATACTACCAGAAAACATTATGCAGAAATAGAAGAAAGTCGTCGCAGAAATGCTGCAAAATATATCAAATTACGTAAAAGCTGACAACAGAAAGGAGTATTTTTATGAAACAACCAATTCCATCTGTGCAAACCATTAAAACCATATTAGAAAACAGAATACCTCAACCTATTATGCAGCACATTCCTTCCTCTGTTATGTTACTGCTTTTTTCTATAGAAAATGAGTTGCATTTGCTTTTTACAAAAAGAGCAGAACATTTGGCACATCAGCCGGGAGATATCAGCTTTCCTGGAGGAAGAAAAGAAAAGAATGAAACTCCGCTGGAAACTGCTTTAAGAGAAACACAGGAGGAACTTGGGATTTTGCCGGAACAAATTACCCTACTGGGAAAAACCGACTTTATGCTTACAACATCCGGCGCTTTGATTACCCCTTTTGTAGGATATGTTTCCAACATTACAATAGAGGAAATCTCATTTAATAAAGATGAGGTGGCAGAAATTTTTACCGTTCCGCTTTCTTTTTTTCGCCAGACACAGCCAGAGGTACACTTTTTATACCTTTCTCCTTTTACAGAAGATACTTTTCCCTATGACCGCATTACAGGCGGTAAAAACTATCCTTTTGTCCGTCCCAAAATACCTGAATTATTCTATCAATACAAACAATATACCATATGGGGTATTACAGCACAAATTGCCCACCATGCTGTTTGTCTATTTTTTCAAGAGGAGGACAAAAAATGATATTGCAATCAAAAAGACTTTTTCTGCGCGCTTTAGAAATCACAGATAAAAAAGAGTTATCTGATATTTTACAGGATCCTTCTGTTATGTATGCCTATGAACATGCTTTTTCTGATGAAGAAGTCCATCAATGGCTTCATACACAGCTTTCCAACTATAAAACATATGGATTTGGTCTTTGGGCGGTGATAGAAAAGCAAACCGGCACATTTATTGGGCAATGCGGTATTACAATGCAAAAATGTCATAACACTCTTGTACCGGAAATCGGTTATCTTTTCAAAAAAAAATATTGGCACAAAGGTTATGCTACAGAAGCCGCTATCGCTTGCAAAAAATATGCTTTTGAACAACTAGGCTTTTCAAAAGTTTATTCTATTATAAGGGATAATAATCTGCCTTCTCAAGCAGTAGCCAAAAGAAATGGCATGACTTCAGAAGGTATGCTCATCAAAGAATATTACGGTCTCAAAATGCCTCATATCATATATGCTATAGAAAAAAACGCACCTGAAAGATGTAGTTTATACTAGTCCTATCAGGGCATATAAAATTGCTAACAAAAGTCAAGTGTTTCTTTACAAATTTTAAAATGCTTGTATATTTTATTTAGGACATTTAAACAATGTTGGCTTATATTGGTTTGCCTATATACCTTTATTGAAATATCTTTTTTACTGATAGACTGCATTTACTCTTGTATAATAAATTGCCAGCTCCGAAATGACGCCGGCTTTGTTCAAGCCTTGGTGGTGTGGGATTATCTGCTCTCCTTCTTCATATTGCCTTGTATTCTATTTGTTACTGCTTTTCTTGTTCTTTTATATATTTCTGTAGGTTGCTGTATTCAGACCAACTGTACTCACATAGCAGTCGCCCAGAAATTTCTATTTTAAATTTGTGTGTTGGTCGATTCGTATTATGGTGCTCTTTCCTTTTAAATACCCCATAAATGATGATACGCTCATTTTTGAGGGTATCTCTATACATATACATGATTCGGCATGCTATGCCCTTTTATGATTTTGCTTTCCATTTACACAAATCTTTTGTTATTTTTTGGATATTTTCATGTAATTGATAATCAATGATTTTCCTTTTGTATTTTGGAGTAAAAACCATATGCTTATATACCCATTTTGTATGTTCTAAACTTTCCTCTCACTGGCAGAGTAAACAGTTATTAAAAATTTCTTTGTAGTCTTTAATACGAAAGTCATAATCTATAAAAACCCAAAATATACATTACTATTTTGGGTTTTTTCACTATCAATTATTTCAAAATTGTATTATTTTTTAAACCAATACAAAATCCACTTCAAATTAGATATTATTTTTTCAAATTTTAGATATCCGTTTCCTTAAAAAAAGTTCTATTTTACTGTTGGCTTTTGCATTTCTTTTACTTTTCTATAAAATGTGGATGTACTAATACCAAACTCTGTACTTGCTTCACAAGCAGAAATCTCTTTTCTTTCCCATCTTTGAACAAATTCTTCAAATGTTTTTGGCATCTTTTTTTTTGGTCTTCCAAATTTCATCCCCTTTGCTTTTGCCGCCGCAATTCCCTCTGCTTGTCTTTTGTGTATATTTTCTCTCTCATTTTCTGCCACAAAAGAAAGTAACTGCAATACCAAATCAGAAATCAATGTTCCCAATAAATCTTTGCTTTTGCTTGTATCCAGCAATGGCATATCCAAAACACGAACATCGACTTTTTTTTCTTTTGTTAAAAATTTCCATTGTGCGATAATTTCTTCATAATTTCTTCCCAATCTGTCAATGCTTTTTACAACAAGCAAATCTCCCTCTTTCAGTTTTCGAATCATTTTTTTATAAGCCGGTCTTTCAAAATCTTTTCCTGACTGCCAGTCTACAAATGTATTTTTCTGTTCTATCCCTTGTTCCTGCAATGCCGTTATTTGTCTTGTTTCATTTTGTTCTTTTGTAGAAACACGGATATATCCAAATATTTTCTGCGGCATTTTTTTCACCTCCAAAAATAGTGTAGCAAAACTCTTTTCATTGCTGTATTTTAAAAAAATGCATCATTCTTTTTTATTCAAAAAACTTCTGCTTTCTATATTTTTCCCCTTTTTTCGATTTCTTTGCAAAAAAAAAGTAACTGGTATCTGCCAGTTACTGTATTAAAAAAGCTTTTTTATATTTTATTCCAATATCGCACATCTTCTTGTCTTAAATCTATATAACGAAAATTCTTTTTTTTCATAAAACCATGGGTATAAGGCTTTAATTCTCCATACAAATTATATCTTAATGTCACTTCCAGTAAAATATTTGCAGGTATCATTTTTCGTACTGTTTTTTCGATTTCCTCTTGCAAATGTTTTTTTATAAGACGTAGTTCAATATGTAAACAATATAAAGAATACTGCATTTGCACCGTCACATTTTCTTTTTCACAAAGTCCTTCCAACCAATCTAACAAATGAAAATAAGTATAGGGTTTATGATGATTCCATAAAAACAGTATTCTTTGTCTAAAGTCTTCTAAATTTTCTGTTTCTTCTCTTACAATGTTTAACAAATTTCCTCGTCTTTTCAATCCTCTTTCTGTTGCTGTTGCTATCCATTGGTCGTTTTCTAAGTTTTGTTTTGCCTCTCTTTCTTCCTGCAATATTTCACTTTCTACTTTTGCCAAAATCTGAAACTCTCTTGTTTCTTTCACAAAGGGCGGCAAATATTTTGAATATATTTCGCTCATTTTGTCACCACACTTTCCAAAATTGGTATTTCATTATATTCCAAAATATAATTTTGTGTATTACCATTAATTTTTGTATCTTGCACATCAATCACACCTTCTGCATCTAATGCCCTAGATTCCAAATAACTAATGCGTACTGTTAAATATTGCATATCTGCCCATTGCTTTTTTAAATTAGAAAAATATTCTTCTATGGACGTCTTAATATCTTCTATCACTTTATGTTCATTTACATCTTCTTTTAATGTCAGATTCATTTCGATATTAAATTTTATTTCTTTGGCTCCTTCTACTGTCACTTGGTGTCCTATTGGCGCAATGCCATATCCCAGCCCTCTTTTTTCAGGATCTATCATTTGTTGTATTTTTTCAATTTCGCCTTCTATTGGAGTATTGTAATTACCATCTATAATGGTCAGCTTTACTGTGCCTCCTCCATTCCAAACAGGCGTGACTTTCACACCTCCTACTCCCTTTAATGCCATAACCTTTATTTTATAATCTTCTATATTTCCTCCAAAAGCATCTGTATTAAAACTGTTATAATATCGCTTTCTAAGGCTGTCGTCATCTTCCTCGTCTTCTCCTTCTGTCAATAATTCTATCAGTTCTCCTTCTGCCAATCCTTCTAAATATGTAATCGGAATCAAACTTCCTAAATATTGATTCCCTGCTTCTCCGGCAGTTTCACACTCCAGTATATACTCTCCCTTTGTTTGTGTATTTTCTACCACAATATAATTTAATTCCTCTAAATTAAAACGCATACCAATAGGCACATCAAATCCTTGTTTTTTATGATCCAAAAACCTTCCCAAAAATGTTGCTTTTGTGGCTTCTTTTCTAAAAACGCCTCTTTCCATACATCTTCTTGTCAAATCTTCTTCTGTAGCAGTATCTCCATAAGTGCGATTTTCCAACATTTCCAAATCTGTATAAAATAATGCTGTTTCTGCCGCATTGGGCGCCATTGCGTCAAATATGATACTGCCTTGCCTTCTATCTCTTTTTTGGCTAACCTGTTCCAATTTTCTTTCCATTAATTTTTCATAGCTTTCATACATACCCTATCCTCCCCATATTTTTATCATTCTGCTCAGTTAATATCATGTTGATAATTCTTTCTGAAATATGGCAAAACTACTATTTACTGTTTTTTTCTGAAAACAAAAAATACAAACATACTTTTACAGCTTTTTTTCATGGCTTTTACAAATTTATTCGTCCATAAAAAATACAAAAAGTAATACATTCTTTGCATAACCCTTTATAAAAGACTTTTTATTTTCTATTATATTTTCAAATGTTGCAATTTGGTGTTTTTATTAATGCAATACTTCTTTTTCTTTCAAAACATACTATTTTTAAATATCCACTTGTCTTTGTATATCCAATACCCCAAAAATTGTATGCACCCGAAACTTCACTTCCAAACTTTCCTTTTCTCCTCCAAACTCAAAATCCGTCACAGCCTTAATTCTATCATCTGCCAGTAATGCCTCTTCAATTCTTTTTTTAATTTCAGGTATCACATAACTTTTTGCTCTGCCAAATAAATCAGATAACTCTATGCCATATTCCCAGTTATAAATTTCATACCGATATCTTTCTGTAAACAATATTTTAAACACTGCTTGTTTCATTGCTTCCAATTCTTCCACAGTTCCGGAAACAATTTCTTTTTCCTGCTGCACCCGATAAGTCAAAGAAGGAATCCTCTGTATTATCACATTTTCTGCTAATATATTTTCTGTATCAGGAACCAGTTTCATTTTCTTCCTCCATTTCTTCTCCTACTCTGTCTAACACAACATACCGTTGTCCGCCTGTCATTTTCATCAATATCACCCTTTCTCCTTTTTGTAGTTCTTGCTGTGCTATGATTTCATAAGCTTGCCAAGGGTCATTACTTCCTTTTTCTCTCATCAAAAAACTCTCATAATGTCGTGTTACATTTCTGGATAATATCAAAAAATTTTCTGTCAATTCCAATTTTTGTTCCAGCATAATTTTTAAAGGCTCTGTTTTTGTCACAGTACCATAACAAATATCAGCCAAATTTTCTTGTTGTAATACATCATAAGCCAACAATTTTAATGCTTCCAACATATTTTCTCACATCCTTTTATATTTTTCCTTTGTGCATTTTTCTACTTCTTTGTCTTTGCTCCAATAATATTTGTGTCATATCATACAGCAACGTATCCATATCTATTTTTGTTTCTCCCAAAAAAACTGCATTTTTTTGAGTCATATCCTCTTTTGTATGATATGGTTCTTGTATCATATTTTTTTCTGCTTTTTGCAATTTATTTTGTTGTATCAGTTTTTTTTGTTTTTCTTGTTGCCAAATATTTTCAGTAACATCATATGTTTTCCACTGCTTTTGATTTTGCAAAAATATGTTTTTTTCTATATTTTCATTTTTACTGTATTTTTGTCCTTGATATATTGTATAAAAAAAATCATATTTTTCTGTTTGCAATCTTTTTTGTATTTCCTTTTGCTTCAAAAAATCTCTTTTTTCTTGCTTTAATATATTTTCATTCCATTTCCAAAAAATTGAATCTCCTTTTTTTTCCAGATTTTCTTTTAAAATTATTTTTTGTCTCTCTCTTGTTATATTTTCCAACGCTTGCTTTTCTTTTGTAGTGTCATCTTTTAGATATTGTTTTTCATATAAATTACTGTTTTGTATTTCTTGTTTTGGTTTTATTTCATCTATAAAAATCTCTTTTGTTTTTTTAATAAAATTTTCATTTTTTTCCGTCCATATTTTCTTGCTTTCTTTCTGCTTTTTATCTTTTTCTGTTGCAACAATCGTTTCTTGTTCTTTTTTATTCCTTTTTTCTAATAGAGAAAAATAACTTTCATCATAAAAATGTTGTATTGTTTTTGCTTTTGTTGTGTTTTCTTGCGGAATCAGTATCTTTTCTTTATCTTTTGGAATCCATGAAATTCCACTTTCTTGTTGTTGTGTTTCAAAAAATTTTTTCCAAAATAAATTCATTTTTTGTTTTGGAAAAAATGCTTTTTTATAAAAGAAAAGCAATGCTTTTTCTTTTTTCACAAAACATCACCTTCTTTCTTGCAATTCCATTTCAATAACGCCTTCTATAAACATTCTTTCTGCTAAAGGTAAATTAACAAACACATTTGGTAATATATGAAAATGACGGAGAGCATATCCGGCATAATCTGCCTCTGCTTTGCCCTCCCTTATGGCTTTTTTACTTCTTCTTTCAACTCCTCTTTTCTTTGTTGAAATTGATTTTGTTCCTGTACAGCCTGTAGCAATGTCATATATTCTCCCATAGTCAGCATTTCTTTTAAAAGTTCTTCACCATCATGACATTGATAGCTTTCTAAAAGTTTCTCATCTTCTAAATTTGGCGTTACAACAGAAGCTGCACATAGCCTTCCCCAATATTTTTCTATTTCTTCATTTTGTATCTGTTTTATTTTTTGATGTTCTTTTTCTTTCAGAGCCTTTATTTTCCATAATAAAGGTTTGCCATCTTCTCCCAAAAATCTTTTTGATACAACAATTTCTTTTTCTTTAGGTAATTTCTCTTCTCCACATAAAAATGCTTTCAATTCTTGCATACTTCTTCCTCATTTCTATTTACTTTTTCTGTCATTGTTCCATTCTTATCCATAAATCCACCCTATGACTTCCATTTTCAAATCGATGCATACACCTTTCAATCACAAACATTCCTTTTAGGCTAATTTCAGCTAATTCAGGGATTTCTACCATAATAGAATTACCTGCTCTCAAAATGGTGTCTCCTGCCATTTGTTTTAACACAAGTATTTTTTTTACACGACACTTTTCTGCCAATAAAGTATCTGCTATGGCTTTCAAATCATGTTGTGCCAATCTATGGTCAACCCTTTGATAATATAAAAGCCTTCCCCATTTTTTCACATCCTCTGCTTTTTCTGCGCCATAGGACAATCGCTCTGTTTCCAATCTTCCTGCTTGAAAAAGCTGAACGCCGTTGTAAGTATCTTCTGAAATATCCGTTGTATACAAAAAATCTTCTATGCTTCCATTGCATTGTAATATCACATCTGTTACCATATCTTTTTTTTCTTTTAATGTCAGTTTTCCACCTTCATCATAAAAAAAATATTCCTTTCCAATTTCTTTTTTGGTCAAATCCAATGCAGTCAATATCATGTCCAAAAGAGTTTGTCCTTCTTCAATTCTTTGTGGAATCTGCCATATGCTGTCACAAATCTCCCCCGTTTCCAGTCCATAATCCCCTGCAATCATTTGTATCAATTCAGAGGCCTTTTTGTTGTAATACACATAAGTATCTTTGTTTTGTATCATATAAAAAAACTGGTCGTATGCTGTTACAGTAATGATTTGTTCTGATGTTCTGCTTTTTTTCATAATCCAGCCGGAAAACAATAGTTTCTCTCCTGCAAAAAATTGTATTTTGTTCCCTTCCACAAACTGTACCATATCATCTCTTATAATACGACAAACCAATTTTCCTGCACTGCTGTCAATGCTGTTTTCAATGTTAACTTCCCCCTCCAGCAAACTTGTCGCATCGTACACATTGTCTTTATTTTCTATCAAAAGCTTTATATGCATATCATTCCCCCAAATACAATATTTGTCCTACCTGTATTTTATTTGGATTTGTAATACCATTTTTTTGTGCAATCTCTTTATATCTACTTCCGTCTTGAAGCATTGTTTTTGCAATTTTCCAAAGAGAATCTCCCTTTTTGACAGTATATGTATTGGGAATTTGTCTTCCTTCTCTTTTCACTCCAGTTTCTTCCAAAGTCATCTGATTTTGCTGTTGTTTTAGACAGTATGTAGTGGCAGTTATTTTTCTGTATTCTTTTAATTGTATTTCTACCCAAAAATCTCCTTGTTCTCCGCCTTTTTCCACCACAGTATATTCTTCAAATGAAACCTCCATGTTTCCGCTAAATAACTCTGTACCATCTGCCAATTTACGAAATACAATCAGACTGACAGGTTTTTTACTCATTTTATATTGCCGAAACTGATTTAAAAAAAAGATAGGTTTTTGAAACGCTCCTTCTGTTTGTACAAAGCTGTATTGCACTGCCGGCAAAAGTATTTTAAAAGAAATCCTTCTCAAGCCAATCTCTTTTAATATACTGCCTTCTCCAACATCAACCAGTTCTACTTTTTTACTTTCTCCCTTTACCTGTGTGATCAGTTCTGCCGGAGCTACCGGAAGTAATATCTGTTCTTCATTTTGTTTCAAATAAAATCGATACATATCCTTCCTCCTAAATCATATTTACTTCTTCTACCGCTTCTTTTAACGCTTCATATTCCCCTGCAGTTAATAATTCTAATAATAATGCTTCTTTTCCCACCACTTTGTAGCTATTTTGTAATTCTATATTGTTTAAGTCAGGAAAAATAACGCTTTCTGCCAATACCATTGTTTCATAATATTGTTCTGTATCTTTTCCTGCACTTCTCATTCTTCTGCATTTTTTTAATATTTCCTCATTTTCTTTTTGACTCAAAGCTTTCATTTCCCAACAAATTTCATTTCCTTGTTCATTCAAAAATCTTTTAGAAATCACAATTTTTTTATTTTCTGCTTCTTTTCGATTTTCTTTATAAAATCCTTTCATAAAAATACCTCCAAATATTTTTCCGAATTCTGTTACACTAAAGCTCCTTATTGAAAGTACCATAAAATGACTAAAAATACTGCTTCTCCCAGAAAGGAGCTGTTACTATGCATAAATATAAAAATTACTTTTAAAAATTTTTCTATTTCTTGTTTTCATTGTTTTTGTTATTCCCTTTATGGTTATAAGAAAGATAATTATGGGTATCAAAAATATATTGTCACCATCAGTTTACTTGAATGCCTAATAAAATAAAAACTTCTAGGTCATCCGAAATACCCTGTTTGGGATAAAAATACTTTTGCCTAACACAAATACGACCCTTCTATTCATTTTAAGTGTCATTCTAAAAAGTCCCATCATTCTATTAAAGTATCTATTATCAATATTCACTTTTGCAAAAAGAAATTTCCTGCGTTTACTAAAGCTTCTTTCAAAAGATTGTTTTGCACCAACTATTATTTTAGTTGTTCTTTCCCTTTATTTTGAAACTTCCTTCTGTCTCAAACAGATACAAAGAGAATTGAATAACCATCTGTTTGTGTTTCTCACGTTTCCATTTATGGTTGCATTGTTCATTTTGCTCTTTTTTACAGAACTGTTTCTCATTTCCTTCCTCAAAAATCCGACCTGCTCTTTGATAATGACATGCTGACCAAACATATATTAAAATAAAAGGACAGCAGCATTATCTTTGGATATTGTTAGATTCTCAAACAAGAGTTGTAATTGTTTTTCGCTTCTCTATTGTAATACTGCCCTTACACTCTTTAAAAAGTCACACAATATCACAAATTCACATATAGTCTTGATGCTTATCATATACCGCTTAGAAAGGCAATCTAGAATCAAAACATCATATTTATGATTCCTTTCGTAATAATATCAGTAATCATGTGATAGAATGTTTCCATAAAACTTTTAAAACTTGGCACAAAACAAAAAAGGATTTTATTATTTTGAATCTGCTTTGGATATGATTTCTAGAGCGTATCTGAAAAGTGAAAAGTGCACAAAAGTCTATTATATGTTATAGTAATACCAGATAGGAGATGATAGGCATGGCAAAAGGATAGGAACTCAGTGATTCAGAATGGGAACGTATCTCTGATTTTTTTCCAGTATCCAAAACAGGATATCCCAAGTCGCTATCCTCCTCACCAGCTACTAGATATGATAAGTTAGCCTCTTTCTTTTTTGCTTTTATTCCTATTGTTGCAATTGCCATTTTGTTAAAATGATGAATTCATAGGACTTTTCAGATACATCCTAATTTTCTGCCCTATTTTCATTTTATCTATATCCTTTCTTTTTTGTCTCAACAAGCACCTGCTTCTGTTGCAGGTATTACATACTCTCAACAACAAGCAAAACACTGGTTTTTATTTAAAAAAATTTTCAAGTATTAGCTTCTATTTGTATGCTCTTTTTTGAAATTACATTTTCAAAATTTTTTTCTGCATTTTTATTTTCATGTTAAATTATCAGAATCTTTTTTGGGATTCTGTTACTCTCATATAAGACATAAACTCTCTCAAATATTGATTAACTTTCTTTTTAACTATATATCCTCAAAAAAGAATTTTAAAAAGGAAGTATTGCTTCTCATCACTTAAAATAATTAACCTTTTTTAACCAATGAGCAGTTTTCTATTTTTGTTTATTCTGCACTATATCATATCCCACAGCCACATACTGCTTTATGTAACCAAGTATAAACTCAAAAAAACAGTAGCAAAATCCTTTTTCTATTTTTATATTAATGTACAAAAAAATTTATCATTTTCTCAATACATTTTTTGATTGAAAAGCCCTCTCCCTTTTAGGACAAGGGCTTTTATCATTTTATACCGCATAAAAAACATCCAGTAAATCTGCATCATTAAATGTAAACGTCATAGTTTCATCTAATGCATCCTTTTCTATATCTAACTTTGTAATTGCCATACTATTGATATTCACACCCTTTAAAAGCACTGTCTGCTTTCCCGTTGCACTGGTAGGGTCTTCATTTGTAATCAAAAGTTCAAAATAAGTATCCACTCCGTTTTTCATATATTCCAACATAATCTGACGAAATAAACTGCAAATATAATATACCTCCATTATCCCAGTACCATTTCAGCCATCTTTTTTATACTGTTTTCATATCAAAGCCCTCTCCCTTTTAGTACAAGGGCTTTTATCATTTTTATACCGCATCAAAAACATCCAGTAAATCTGCATCATTAAATGTAAACGTCATAGTTTCATCTAATGCATCCTTTTCTATATCCAGCTTTGTAATTGCCATACTATTGATATTCACACCCTTTAAAAGCACTGTCTGCTTTCCTGTTGCACTGGTAGGGTCTTCATTTGTAATCAAAAGTTCAAAATAAGTATCCACTCCGTTTTTCATATATTCCAGCATAATCTGACGAAATAAACTAGAAATATAATATACCTCCATTGTTCCAGTGCCATTCCATCCGCCTGCTTTATGTTGTTTTGAAGTCAAACCCAGTATAGGAATTTCTGATTTTGTTTTTTCTACTTTCGCCTCCACATTTTTTGCCTGCATAATTTCATATCGATTGCCATCAATAATTGCAAAACAAGTTCCCAATGCGCCATTAATGGTATCCTTTGCTCTCAAATATGCCATTTTTATCTCTCCTTATCAAATTACTTCTACTTTCATATAAAGCTTCTCCATTGCATCTGTTGGTCGTACTTTTTCATATACCACAACGTCTTGTTTTTCTACCCCTTGTAAGATAGTAATATCCTCTGGTATAAATCCTTCAATCGCTTCCATTGCTTGCAACTGTTCGTGGTATTGTATCAGTTCTGCTTTTAACAAATTTCTTCCATTTGCATTATTACTTTGTTTTCCCAAATAATATTGGCTAAATATTCTTGCCACATCATTTGCTATGGCGTCTAGTACACGAACCACTCTATTGCTTGAAAAATCGCTGTTTTTACTGCTTTCAAAAGATGTAAATGTGTTAATATCCCTTAGTACACGAATATCTTCTCCATCTTCGTAGTATAAAAATTCTCCCTTTTGTATTCCTTCAATAAATCTAGATTTTTTATATTTTGCCTTTATAGTATATTCTCCGTCATATTTTTTGTTTGTAACACTTTCATTGACTTCTGCTCCTGCTTCTATTCCTGCTGTCCAATAAACTAACGCTGTCTTTTCTTCTTCTGTTTCATTTGTAACAGAGATAATTCCTTCAAAATCTGCTTTTGTATAATCAAAAAGTACTGTAACAAACTTAATGCCTTCTTCATCTCTCAGCCTTTTTGTAAATGCTGTAAATAATCCCTTTGTGGTATTATCTTCTCCCGCATATGCCAATACATTAAAATTTTCTTTTTCCGCTTCTTCTAAAAAGTCAGAATAATCACTGCCTGTTACTTCCTTATTGGTTCCTCCTGTCAAGTTCACTCCTGCATTTGCTTCCAAAGACCCAGTTCCTTGAAATGTTACATATGTGTTTTCTGTTAAATCTTCTATTTTTTTGACAGTCTGCGTATCTTCTAATTTCAAATCTAAATATGTTTTGACATCAAAAGCTGTTTCATCATCAATATTTTTAGAAATAATAATTCTAATATCATTTCCTCTTGTGCCTCCATATTTTGCTTCTATGCTGCATCCTCCTGCTGTTGCGGTTGCTTTTTGTCCGCTATTGCATCGATAGAGCAATGCTTTTTTGGCATATAAAAATAAATCTCTCAAAGGCTTCATTTTTTCATGAGTATATTCATACCCAAAAATACTTTTTGCCTCTGTCTGAAATGCTCCTGCTTCTACACATATCATACCCGAGCTTCCCCAGTCCAGTTCTACTGCCATACATACAGTACCTCTTTCACCCAATGTTCCCATTGCTCTTGGCTGAGATACAAAATTGATATATGCACCAGGCAATATTTTGTTTTGTGCCACATACGTTCCTCCACCCAATGCCATATTACTTCACCTCTCCTTTTCTTTTTCCTTCCAGATAATTTTTTATTTTTTTTTCTGCTTCCAACTTTTGATAGCTTTTTTCATCCTCTAACACTGCCTCAATCACATCTTTGCTCCATTTCATTGTATTGCTTTTTAAAAACTGTTCCTTTGTAAATACATCTTCCTTTGTTATTTTCATATTCCAATACTCTCCTTTTGCTGTCTTTTTTCAATACCCCACAGTTTTCATGCCATTATATTCCAATCTTTCCATTTTTCTTTCTTCCATTACAGGCAGTAATTGTATATAATAAACTGCTTCAAAACAAAATCCCTTTTCTGTCATAGTATGATTCATTTCTCTGCATAAAAACAAATTTCCCTTTTCTCCAATCAAAGAAAGTATTTCATAAAGCTTGTCTGCTTTTTCTGTACTGTCTGCTTTTTTTCTTTCTCCCACTTCTGTATTGTACTGAATTTGTATTGTAATCCATTGTTCTCTTCGTCCATTCAAAAGTGGTTTTTGTTTCACCTTTTTTACCGTTACGCCAAAGCAAGCATGGCTTCCCTTTTGTGGTACTTCTTCTGCATAAATCTTTTGTGAAAAATTTTTTGAAATAGCAGTTATCACAGCCTCTTTTATGGTTTGTATCATACCTTTTTCCATATTGCCTGCCTCCTTACACAATTTTAGATTCTGTTACGTTAAAATGATATAGACCACAGCCTCAATAAAATGAACGAAAACATTATTTCTCCTAGAAAGGAGCTGTTTTATGTATAAACATAAAAATTACTTTTAAAGATTTTACTATTTCCTGTCCTCATTGTTTTTCTCATTTCCTTTATGGTGATAAAAAAGATAAATACGAACATCAACGTAAATGGTACTATTCGTTTACTTTAAAATCGAATAAAATTTTTTCATAAAGCCTATCCTAATGCCCCGTTTCCAACAGAAATACTTTCTCTTGCCACAAATACCACTCTTGTACTCCTTTCAAGCGTCATTCTAATTTGTTATAATCACCATGCATTTATTTTACAACCCAATCGAATATAACCTTCTCTTAAAAGCTATCCAAAATGCCCCGTTTCCGGCAGAAATACTTCTCTTGCCACAAATACCACTCTTGTATTCCTTTTCAATATCATTCTAAAAAGTTCGGTCACTCTATTAAAGTGCCTATCATCAATATCAACTTTTGTAAAAAGAAGTTTCCTGCTTTTACTAAGGCTTCTTTTCAAAGATTTCGTTTTGCATCCAACTATATACTCTTACGTTTTACTTTGAGGCTTACTGCTCTCTCAGACAGATACAAACATTATCGAATAAGTATATGTCTGTTTGTATTTCTTACATTTCTATTTATCGTTGGATTCGTCATTTTCCTCCTTTTTTCAGAATCGTTTCCTTCTGCAAAAGGCAGACTTGCACTCTAATCAATGACACGTTGGCGAAACTGATATGAAAATCAAATGACAGCAGTATTATCTTGGATATTACTGTATACTGAAACAAAGGTTGTGATTGCTTTTCACTTGTCTAATGTAGGAAACAGCAACACCGCCCTTACACTCTTTAAAAAGTTATACAACATCACAAATGCAGTTGCTATTACCATTGTTACAGATTGATATTGTCAATATTAGTTGACATATTTTTCTCAAACATACCACTGACTATCCGCCAATTACAAAGTTTTATAATATTGTTTCCGTTTTATCATAGTCGGAAGCCCTCCATTGGCGGAACGGAATCTCGGTTATTCCAGTAACGGATGAAGTATTGGTCTTGATACTTATCGTATGCCGCTTATGCTTGTCTATCCCAAATCAAAACGTCATGTTTATGATTTCCTTTGGTGATGATGTCAGTAATAATACTATAAAATCTTTTCATAAAACTTTTAAAGCTTGGTACAAAACCAAAAAAGGATTTCATTGTTTTGAATCTGCTTTGGATATGATTTCTAATTTTTTGTTTTATTATCATTTTATCCATAGCCATTCTTATTTGTTCAGACAAGTGCCTGCTTCTGTTGCAGGTGTTACATATTCTCAACAACAAACAAAACACAAGTTTTATTTTAAAAAAATTTTTCAGCTGTTCGCTTTTATTTGTATGCTTTTATTATGATTGTATTTTTAAAAGTCTTTTCTGCATTTTTATTTTCATATCAAGTGAACAGAACCCCATTTTATTCAGTCAAAGTGATGATAAAACTTTTTATCATTTCCCTCTCATCAAAACAACCATCTATACTTCTTTTAAAAATATAATTGTGCTTTCTTATTATCATTTTTTCAAAGTTATCTGCCTGTTAAACAAATTTTGTTTCTCTTTATGTGATTGTCTTTCTTTTTAATGCAATTTCATTGTGGGTACTATAACAAACCATTTCTCCAACACTTTCAAACAAAAGAGGAACTTTGCCAAATTTTTGTTGTACCTCTATCACACTTCCAGGCACAATGCTATCCTCTTTTGAAAACAATAATATGGCGTCATATATGATTTCTGCTGGCAAAACACCTTTTTCCAGTGCTGTTTTAGGACTGATACACAGCCTGCATTGCAATTGTTCTTTTTCCTGCTCTTTGGTGATTATGGTTTCTCCCCAAGGCTGTATTTGTTCTTCCCATTTCCATACACAACACTTATCCTTAAAAAATGTTTCTATATCCTTTCTAATTTTTTCTATAATAGCATCCCTTCTTTTTCCTACCCTCCCACCCCTACATACAACACTATTGCAAACTTTTTCTTTTTACCATTTCATAATCCGAAACTGGTTCAATTCTTCTGAAAATCCTTCCAAAATTTTCTTTTTGTCTTTTTCAAATCTTTCCTACACCTGCTCATATGTTACAGTAACATTTCCTTGACGCATACTTTTCAAAGAGCCCTGTTGTTGTGTTTGTGGATAATTTTCTGTATCATATAGCAAAAACCCAATACTAACGCAAACCCCTTTTAATACTTCAGGCACATTTTCTATTGCGCAATATGCCTTGACCATATCAACGCTTCTCTCTGCTGCAAAATATAAAATCATATCCTTTTGATTTTCTTCTTGCTGTGTTTGCTCCGTCGGTACTGTTTGTTGTTGTGTTTTTCTCAACTCTTGCATAACGTCGTATACTTCTTGCGCTGTTACAAACAAACTTCTGCACCTGCCTTATGTATTATCTATGCTAACCCAAATTCCTTCCATAGCATTGTCAGGTATCCAAATATCGTGATGCTTTCTATAATCAATTTTCCATGCATTTGCTGTTTGATTTGTCATAGGGTCAAATATTCTTGTCACATCTGTTTTAGATACTGCAATTGGTCCATGGCGTACTGCAATAATCCAGTTAATATTTTTTGCATCTTCTGTTGGCTTGTAACCGCCTTCTGTCTTTTCCTCTGTTACACCATCTAAAAATTCATATTTTGTTTTCAATCTTGCAGAAGGCACTCGTATAATAGGGCTGCCGTCAATTTTTTTCACTTGCAGAGTCACATCTCCTTGGGAAAAACAGCCGCTTTCCAATACATATTGACTTCCTTTTGCCATATCTAATAGGTTTGCTGTTTTTGCAGACATGGTGATTACAATTTCATTGTCATCTCCCACCACATCTCTAATGGTTGTCACTTCCTCCATCAGCTTTTCAAATATCGTTTCCTTTGCCGGTTGATAAAAAGATGTATGGCTTGCTGTTTGCGCCAGTTTTGCTATAGTACTGTATCGATAGGCGTCAATTTCAGGAATCACCTTTGTTCTTTGAAACTCTCCCATTACATTTCCTGCAACCATTGCAAAATTTGTTTCATCCACATCTACAGCATCCAGATGAAATGTTCTTCCTCTATCTTGGGTCATCTGTTTTGTTTCATAGCTTACTGTCACATCTCCTTGTACAAATCCCGTATCTCTGTTATAATTGCCTAATCCGCTTAATTTCATTTTGGGTATCTTTACTTCATTTCCGCCATTGTATTGCACTTGTCCGCTGTTTGCCTCCATCCAGCCGCTTGTGGCTCCTGCCACCAACTGACAATCCAATGCATCCATAAATATTTTTGCATATTCTATTGTGTTAATACTCATCTCTTTTCCTCCCTTATCTTCTCATTAACGCCTTTTTAAACTGTCTTTCTGTTTCGTTTCTTTTTTCTGTTCTTCTGTTGTAGGTATTGTGACCCGTTCCTTGTATCTTTTTGTTTTCTCCTTCAAAGAGATAAGGCACTTCTTTTTTTAATGCTTTGATATCCAATCCTGTCACAGTTGCATCGTCTTCTATGGTAATATCTTCCAGCTCTATCAGTGCTAATAGCGCTTTTGTATTTTTTCCTCCCGCTTCCTTCAAAGCTTGTTTTACAGCATACTCTTTTAATTTTTCTTTATACATTCTTTCCATTTGTTGTTTTTCTTCTTCCAGTTGTGTTATTTTTTGATTTTCCGGTTCTTCTTTGTAAATTTCTTCTAAAATCATATTGGCTTGTTCTTCTGTTATTCCCATTTCCAATAACATATTTTTGGTCATATTCCTTTTTTCCCTTCCTTTCTTCCTTCACTGCTTGTAATTCACTGTTTATATCTTGTACAAAAGGATGATGCGCCAACAACGTTTTTTCGCTTACAATGCCTTTTGACGCCGTAATCATATCCATAATCTCCATATCGTCTGTAATGCTTGTTACATTCAATTGAAAATCAACTTTTCTGTAATCGTATTCCGTTCCCTTTTTTCTGTTGTAATCCTCTATCAAAAACCAAAAGAAATTTTTCAACGCTCTTTTTATTTCAGGTATCATACTGTTTACTTTCAAATGAAACATAGCATATTGAAATTTTAATGACACACCACTAGGAGCATTCCCCAATTTTTCACTGTCCGTATCCACTCCCATACCAAAGTGAAAAATATCTTTTCTCAAAAATTTTAGCCACTGCAATCTACCCTCTATAGGCAAATTCACTTGTTTTGCCTCTACTTTTCCGGAAGAATCTGAAATATGTACCGCTCGGTTAATTTGCAGTTTTTTGGCAATGCTGTTTGCAGTTTCCCCTCCATATCCTGCTATCACCCAATAAAGTTCTACCAAATCCAATAAATTATTTGTACCTTCACTGCATAATAAGTCATACGCATCTATCAAACCCTTTATTAGTTTCAAATCAGACAGTTCTTTATTATTGTTTCTTAGCGGAATAAAAGGCACTCTTCCCCAGCCGTGTTCTTCTTTTTCCATGTCTTCTTCCGTTGTGATTCTCCAATGACCGACTCTTTCTTGGTTTTCCCTTTCATAAGTGCCATCGCTTTTTTCTGTATAATATGTCACATCTTCTTTTGTCCACCATTCCACTTTTCTAAGTATCTGTTCTTTTCCATCTTTTATGACTGTAAAATCATAGTATCGTATCACCTGTTCTATTTCTTTTTCATACACAGAGTCATAAAATACAATTATCTGTTCTGCCGGTACAATACAATACTGCAATTCCCCCTCTTTGTCATAATAAACATGAAGATATTCCACACCTTTATTCGATGCTCCCACAATCCATTCATACAATGTTCTGTTAAACACTTCATCTGCTAAATTCATCATATATTTTTCGTATTCTGTTATATCTTCTTCTGATTCTTTTCGAATCAATATACTAGGCTCTTTTCCTACCAAATAAGTAACCTTTTGTTCTACCAATATATGGTGAAAAGGACTGATCGTATGATGATTGCTTCTGTTAGGATTTGAAAGTAATTTCACCCATTCTTCCTCTGTACCGTCTTCTTTTTGATGAGTTTCAGAAAAAGGTCTTACAGAAAAGTTTCTCTGCAATACATCGTGTTCACAACAATAATATCTTTCCCCTTCTAACATTTCTTTTTTTCTTTGGCTGTTAGCGTCTTCTGTTATTATTTCTTTTAATATCTCGCTATCGTTTCGTTTTCTTTCTGCCTCCAGCTTTGCTTGTATTAGTTCCATTTCTGTAATATACATTTTTATCCACCCCCTTATCGTATTATATAGTAGTAATGTTTATAGCCTCTCTCCAAATTCTGTATACTATACTGTTTGAAGATACTGTGGATTGGTACCTCCCTTCTATCACTTGATGATTACAGAAAGGCTTCAGCCACAGTCTTTTTGTATAGTTGTGAATCAGTTAGATACCCCCTGACGGTTGATTTGCAACGAGGCTGCAAGCCCAAAGAGTCTTGTGTTTTCAAACAGTATCTAAGGAGTTTTCTTGTGATTTACGTTGGAATTGATGTCGCTAAAAATAATCCTGTCTGCTTTATTACAAACTCATAAAGGCAAGTCCTTTTTCAGACCTTCACAATCCAGAACAACTATCATGGCTTTGAGTATCTTTTTTCTAATATGCAATCCCTTTTTGTTATAAATATTACTTTCTCTTTACTTCATTAATACTTCTCTTTTTATACCACCCTTACAATTCTCATATCTTGTTCTCTGGCATATCTGACTGCATCAATAGAATGATTTTGCTTATCAGGAAACTTTGCTTTCCAACTTCCATCATTTTCTTTTTCCAATTCATATTCTATAAATTCTTTTGCTGTTTTGGGACATCTTTCAGGGTCAATAATAATCTCCTCCAAACTTTGCAGCCATTTTATGCCATATGACACACTGTCAGGACCTTTTTTTGCCGGTATCATACGCAGTCCATATTCCTGCATTTCCGCAATGGATTTTGGTTCGGCACTGTCTGCTACAATGACTCCATTTTTATTGTTTTCTTGTTTTATCATTTCATAAGCCTTTCTGTTGCTTAATCCTCTTTGTTGTATTTCAAAATAAATATAAAGGCGTTTTCTTGTTTTGTCATAATGATTCACAGTATAATGAAGTGGATCAATGGCATATCCCCAGTCCAGTCCTCTTGCCACACAATCAAATGTTTGTATCTCCTCTTGTGTAATTTTTCTGAGTGTAATATTTTGAAATACAACTCCTTCCGTACCGGTCACCTCTCCCAAATACTCATGCCGATACACTTCCGGCTGTGTCTTTTGAATATGCTCTGCCTCCAAAAAAAACGGTTCCCCCAGCCATTGCTTTGGCACATCTAAATATGTGCTATGGTGAATATATTTATCTTCTCTTTGTTGTATACATTCTTTGTTGACCCAGTTATTTTGGTTTTTAGGAGGATTATATGTATAAAACACACAAAACCTTTTTCCGCCCCTCATCAAAGACTGATTTATACTTCTAATCTCTTTCATTCCCAAAAATTCATCTATTTCTTCATACCATATGTATTTTACATATCCCTTTTTACACTTAATAGATTTCATTTTTTTAGGATTATCTGCCCCTCGAAACAATATCTTTTGTTTTGTTGTTTTATATGTTATTTCCAAAGGAGCTATTTTTCTTTCCCATTTTTCTTCCACTCCCAACATACAGATAGCCCACCATATTTGTTCAAATACACTATCTCTTAAATACATTCCTACTTTTCTAAGGACAACAGCATTTGCAGTTTCATCCGCCATCATACCCAAAACAATTTCCAATGACACAAATGAGGATTTTGTACTGCCTCTTCCCCCTTTTAGCCAGTAATGTGTATGTTTTCCATAACAAATATCATTGTGTATCTCATAAAACTTGTTTCCTATCAATTGAGAAAGAGGAACATATTCTTCACCCATTTTCTACCCCTGCTTTCCCAAAATATCATCTACAATAATCACAACATCATTTTCTTTTTCTGTTTGTTCCATCATCTGCTTTCTTTTTACCAACAATTCTGCCGCCTTCATTCTGTCTTTCATAATAGAATCGTTTTTTTCTTCATAAGCCTTTCCTTTCATAACACTCATCAAAAATTCTAATATTTCATCCTCTTGAGGCATTTGTTTTTGTGTTTGCAGCTGCTTTATTTTTTTTTGTATTCTCTCCTCTCTTTGCAGTTGTGTACAATATTTTTTTGTATACCCTGTTTCTTCAGCTACTTGTTCATCTGTCTTTGCCAAAGCCTTTAATGCGCAAACTGCAATCTCTCCTTTATTCAACAGTAGCCTTTGTTTTTTCATGTTCTTTCCTCCTTTCTCCCATATCATATCTTTTTGAAAATCTCAAAAAATCTCAACATACCATTTTTATCAAACTATTTTTTGAAATATCATTTTCTATCGTCTTTCTATCACTTTTCTACCATCATTGTTCCTCTATCACAGAAAATCTTTCCTCCCAAAACATTATTAATTTGTCTAATATTACATCATGGTCACGAAAGCATTTTGCTCTGCTTTTATGGGTTTGCAATGCAATATATTCATATTGATATCCTTTTTCATAACGTAATTTTACAAACTTTTGTTCTTCATATTCCAGTTGTTCAATGCAGCTATTTAATTTTGCATATTCTTCCAATTCGCTTTTGATGCCTTCTGTCATTCTTTCAATTTCTTTTTCATAAAATATTTCCGCCTCTTTTAGCATAACATTACTTTTTCCCAAAAAAGGGCTTCCTTCTCCCATTTGTAAAAACTGTTGAGCCATTTTTTGTAATTTGCCAATTTCGTCTTGTTTTCTTTTACAAAAATCAAGTGTGCCTCCCCATCTAAGCAATTTCTTTTTCATTTTTCCCCTTTGTGTTTTTGCAATTTCTTTTAAATAAATATCCTTCTCTTTCATCTTTTACCTCCTTTTTCAAAAATAGATTCTGTTACATTAAAATGATATAGACAGCAGCTACTTATTGAAAAATAAACTAAAACACTGTTTCTTTCAAAAAAGTGCTGTTACTATGCATAAATATAATCATTACTTTTAAACATTTTGCTATTTCCTGTTCTCATTGCCCTTATCGTTATGGAAAAGATATATACAGACGTGAAAAATATATTTGTCACAAACGCTATCATCCGTTTACTTGAAAACCTAATAAAATAAAAAACTTCTGACAAATGCTATCCGAAATGCCCTATTGGTGGCAGAAATACTTTTGCTTGCCACAAATAAGATTCTTCTATTCCTTTTAAGTATCATTCCAAAAAGTTCGGACATTTCATGAAAGTTCCTATTATTCATTTGAACTTTTGTAAAAAGAAGTTTCCTATTTTTATCAAAGCTTCTTTTTAAAGATTTCATTTTCTACCAACCCAGATGTTAGCTTTTATTTGTATACTCTTTTTTTATGATTGTATTTTTAAAAGTCTTTTCTGTACTTTTCTTTTCATATTAAGTCAACAGAACCCAAAAACACCTGGCATTTTGTTAATTTTTTTCACATATGTAGTAGAAAAATAGTTGTACTGATAACAACCCCTTTCATATACTGTGAAACGTCTGTTCTTTTATAATATCAGTACATTTGTTCCTTGTCAATATAAATATAGAACATACGATTGCATTATATTTTCTATATTTGCCTTTTTCTTTTTCTCATGCTACAATTTTCTATAACACTCTATAAAAAGCTATTCAGACAAACTTCCCATTTGTCATCATAAAGCTTTTTTATATTATCCTTTTTTTAGCCCATAGAGAGGAGTCTTCCCATGTTTGACAAAAATCTTTTTAAACAACAACTTATAAAACTCATGAATGGTCGTACTACAACAGAATTTGCACAGCAAACAGGCTTCAATCGCACATATCTTTCAAAATATCTCAATTTAAAGCTGGATAGACCGCCTTCTGCCCGTCTTTTACAAAATATTGCCAGTTCTATTGTACCTTATGAAACATTGCTTGTTTCTTGTGGTTATCTTACAAATACTATTTCTTCCAATACTGCCACAGTAACATTGCCCATTGTCAATTTTATTGATATTTGTAATACCACTTTTTCCGAACAACAAATTGAAGGATATGAAACCATCAATGCCTCCCAATTAAATCCGGATTATGATTACATTTATACTTATATCAAAGACAATAGTATGTTGCATGCTCGCATACATTCTGGCGATTTAGTACTCATTCGCAAACAATCCCATATCAATAGCGGTGAAATTGCAGTCGTTTCAATCGACAATAAAACAGCAGTATTAAAACGCATATTAAAAAAACAAAACATACTAGTACTTCAATCAGAAAATCCTTTATTTTCCTCTTACATTTTTTCACAAGAAGAACAAAACCGTGTTCGTATTATAGGAAAAGTTATCCATGTAAAATTCATTCCCATATAATCAGGACGATTGGTTAATCCAGTGGTTTGCTCTACCTTTAAAAGGAGCTGTTACCGACAATGCTTGTAATTGCTTTGAAAGTCCGCCAAGCGCTCTACTTCCCCAACTGCCGCCTTTGGCGGTTATTTTTATTTATTTACTTTTATTTTTTCACCCATAAGCGAGTCACTTAAACTGATTTGATCTGCCATCCAGTCTTCCTTTCACTGATTATTCACCTATTTTTTGTGTTTTTTACAACTGCATCAACGTCATATCCTCTACACCAAAACCTTCTATTTCCATATTTGTATTTTAAATTTGCATCTCTATCAAAAATAATGAGACAACTTTTCCCTTTCAAATATCCAACTATTTCTGACACACTGCGGTATACCAATCAGCATATGTATATGATCCAGATAACATTCTTCCCCTATCATTTCTATTGCTTTTCTTTCACATAATTATCTAAGTATTTTCCCTATTTCAGCTTTCATTTTTCCATATATTATCTGTCTTCTATACTTTGGCACCAATATAATAGGATATTTACATTTCCAACTTGTATGTGTTAAATGATTCATATAAAAACCTCCTATGCTTTCTTATGTCTTGCCGCATTATACATAGGATGTTTTGTTTGAAGCTAAAGCTGTCTGATTATCCTAGCATAGTTAGGAGTTTTTATTGGTTTACTAATCAAAAAAGCATACTTTTCTAGTATGCTTTTTTGATTAGTATCAAATTTTCTTCTTTTATTATTGTTTTATAACTTAAATTACTAAAAATCACTTTATTTTATTAAATATTAAAAATTTGTTTTACTTCTGCTTTGCTTAATCTTTCTCAAAAAAATATATTCCTTTTCTATCTATCCTTTTTTAATTTATTTATATATTTCTATTGATATCTTTTTATGTACATTTTTTCTCACATTTATTATTTAATATCTTTTTTTCCTAAGAATTTAAGATATGTATTACAAAATTCAAGAATATTCCTTTTCCAACATTGACAAATTTTCAACATCAAGTATCATTACAAGATTAACAACAGATGTTACGATGTTACCAATGTTCAAAATGCTTATATAATAATTATTCGTGTAGATGTACGTGCTCCAATAATGCTTATATTTTCTTTAATTGCCTCATTTATGATAAACAAAAGTCTTTCATGATTTTTCTTTTGGCAATTCCCGTTTTAGGAATCGGACTTTATTTCATTGTCAATCGTTCACACCCTTACTTTGAAAAGGTATTCAACATTTATGATCAATTAAATACCATTATACAAGAAAATCTGACAGGAATACGAGTAGTAAAATCATTTATCAGAGAAGAATTTGAAATTAGCAAATTTTGAACGTATATCAAAAAAAATTTATCACATCTTTAGTACTGCTTGAAGGAATGGTTGCTTACAATATGCCATTAATGCACTAGGAAACCTTCAATATGTATTAATTGCTCTAATAGGAAGATATATGACAATTACTAGTTTTGGCGCTGTTACAGTAGGAATGACAGTTGCTTTTTTAAATCTGTCTAAAACCTTCTGTATGCCTGTATCTCAAATTGCACAGCAAATCAGTATGACCTGACGCTTGCAGGAGCAGAGTGTATTTTTGAATTCATTGATGAAAAGCCGGAAAAGGATAATGGCTATGTTACTTTAGTTCGTGTAGAATACCAAAATAACAATACCAAACAAACAAAAGAGAAAACAGGTATCTGGGCTTGGAAACATCCTCATTATGATGGAACCATTACATATCCCCCATTAAAAAATGAAATTGAATTTTGTAATGTAGATTTTGGATATACACAAAACAAACTGATTTTATATAATATTACATTAAACGCTACTTCAGGACAGAAAATTGCGTTTGTAGGAGCAACAGGCGCCGGTAAGACCACTATTACAAATTTAATTAATCGTTTTTATAATTTGGCGGATGGAAAAATTGGCTATGATGGTATCCATATCAATAAAATTAAAAAATCGGATTTCAGACGTCTCTTGAAGTTGTATTACAGGCGGTCAATTTGTTCACAGGTACAATTATGGACAATATCCCCTATGGAAATTTGGAGCTAACTGACTAAGAATGTATACAAGCTTCTAAATTATCCAATGCAAATGCATTTATTCGTCATTTACCTGATGGCTATAATATCATGCTTACACAAAACGGCGCAGGTCTCAAAGACAATTGCTTTCCATTGCTTGTGCAGCAGTAGCCAATCCTCCTGTTATGATTTTAGATAAAGCCACTTCCCCTATTGATACTCATGCAGAAACTCTTGTTCAACAAGGAATGGATAATCTAATGAAAGGAAGAACTGTATTTGTGATTGCTCATAGATTGTCAACTGTCAGAAATTCTGATGCCCTCATAGTGTTAAATTTAGGGCGCATGATTGAATGTGGAACACATGATGAAAAAAGGGGGATACTACAGTCTTTATACAAGCGCATTTGAATTGGAATAACAATATTGTAATTGTACTACAAGCATTATATATTAGAATAAACTGTTGTTTTGTAATATTTGTAGAATTTTATTTTAAAGTTTATGTATATAAAATAAACAGTATATTTATATATCCATACTCTACTTTGTATCTACAAATAATAAAAAAGTGGAAAAATTTTACTATATATTATCTTCTTTTGCTCTCTACCCAAAAAACAGCATATCAAAACAGTCCAGTACTATTCAATGTAAAAAATTAACCGAAATAACGTTTCTTATAATACATTCATCAAAAAAGAAAATATAGTCAAAGTAAATGACATAACCCAAAAGTATACTCTAATAAAAAACTCAATATACACAAAAGCATTTCTTTTATTACAAAATTTGATATAAAAAATATTGATATTATAATAAAAATCAAGGGAGATTACACAAAACG
>DVLQ01000144.1 GCA_018715395.1 Candidatus Coprocola pullicola
TAACCGGAGGGTCGTAGGTTCGAATCCTACTCGGGGAGTGTATATGGCCCGGTGGTCAAGAGGTTAAGACACGGCCCTTTCACGGCTGTAACCCGGGTTCGATTCCCGGTCGGGTCATTTTAAAAAATTCATATGGCGCTGTAGCCAAGTGGTAAGGCAAAGGTCTGCAACACCTCTATTCATCGGTTCAAATCCGATCAGCGCCTTTTTGAAAGAAGCTTAATGTTTAATTTACTAAACATTAAGCTTTTTTGTGTAGAGAAAACCACGCGTTAGACGCGTGGTTCAAAAAAGCCTTCTGGCATTGAGGTAGAAGTAAAAACTCCTTTTCACTATAATACAATTGCGGTTTGCCAACTGCAAGAAATATAGTGAAAAGGAGGTCCATATATGGGAATTACAGATATACATAGTTTATCGCATACAAAATGGAATTGCAAATATCACATTGTGTTTGCGCCGAAATATAGAAGAAAAGTATTTTATTATGAAAAAAGGAAAGCAATAGGAGAAATATTGAGAAAATTATGTGAGTGGAAAGGCGTGAATATATTAAAGGCAGAAGTATGTCCGGATCATGTACACATGCTGGTAGAAATACCACCGAAAATGAGTGTATCAAGTTTTATGGGGTATTTGAAAGGAAAAAGCAGCACGATGTTATATGAGCAATTCAGTGAGTTGAAATATAAATATAGAAACAGAGAATTTTGGTGCGGTACTATGTAGATACAGTTGGGAAGAACACAAAGAAGATACGAGAATATATCAATAATTAGTTGAAAGAAGATTGGACAGCAGATCAAATTAGTCTAAGTGAGTACATTGACCCGTTTACGAGTGAAAAAGTAAAAGAAAACAAATAAAAAGGTCTAAGGGCGGCTGTTGAAGAAGTAGATCGCTTGGCGGACTTTCAGAGTTCTTGCAAGCACTGCTGGTAAAAGCCCCTTCTAGAGGCAGAGCAAACCACCGGCTAAGCCGGTGGTACTGATTGGGTACTTTAGCTTAACAAAACCCATAGTTCTACTAGAGATAAATAAAATACTTTAGTACATGAAAAATGAAATAAAAAGTACTGCATGTTTCAAATATAGATGCCAATATCATGTAGTATTTGCACCAAACTACAAAAGAAAAGCGATATACAAACAATGAAAAGCAGATATAGGGCAAATCATTAGAAAATTGTATGAAGAAAAAAGGTTAAAATTATTGAGGTACAAGCATGTCCAGACTATATCCATATGTTAGTTAGTATGCAGTCATATCTGAGTGTAGTACAGTTTGTAGGATAAGAGTGCACTGATGAGATTTAATAGGCATGCAAATTTAAATAAATATAGAAGAAATTTCTGGGCAAGAGGATATATAGTAGGACGAAATAAAAAGGTGATAAAAGAATAAAAAATCAGTTGGAAGAAGATGATATAGCAGATCAAATCTCATGAAAAGAGTACACAGACCCGTTTATGGGTAGTAGAGGCGAATAAGGTAAAACAGACAGCTATTTTTAGTGATAGCCTGTAATTGTAATGTGACGCCAAATCTTCGATATTCCCTTTTAGGGAATAAGTGCACAATACTCCTTCTAGGGGTTGTTCAAATCACTAGTAAACTAGTGGTTTTGAGTATGACTTTAGTATCAAAGACTGCAAAGTGGTCTTTGATAACCGCTCGCTCTAGGGGAAGATAAAAGTTTAGCATATACAAAATGAGTATGCAAGTATTATATCATTTTCAATCCAAAGTAAAAATGATTTATTATGCATTATGTGAAGATATCAAAAAAATAATAAAATATTTGTGAAAATAGAAACCAATAGAAATTATAGAAGAGCATAGGATGTGGGCTCACATTCCTCTTTTGTCAGAAAAATAAGCATATCATAATTTATGGGAGATCAAAATGGCAAGAGCACTATGATGATAGTAATATGCAAATTTAAAATATAAATTTGGAAATAGAAATTTCTAGGCAACAGAATACTATGTGAGTATGGCTGGACTAAACCAATAATTCAGCAATACATAACAGAGCAAGAAAAACAAGCCCAAATAGAGAGGGGGGAATATGAACCCCCTTTTAACAGTGGCAGATAATCCTACCGCCAATACTTGAAGGAAGTGAAAGTCGGTATCATTTTGGCGCCGGCTATTTATAAACTCTTATAGAATCGAAACAAACCACGTTTTTTGGATGTGTTCCTGATTTTTATATAACATTTCTGGATAGTATATTTTGTAGTACAATATATATTATTGAAATATAAAATAATTGTAAAGAAAAAAAGAATTTTTAATGAATTTTTAAAAAAATTAATATTCATAAAAAATATAAAAATTTTATAAAAAAAACAAAAAAATATAAAAAATATATAATATTTATCGTAAAAATATGTAAAAAAACAGTGAAAAATTATAATACGGTAATAAAAACAATCTTTTATGGATAAAATATAAAAAAAGATATGTATTGCGAAAATTTGAATTTGTGGTATACTATTCATAATCTATACATAATTTTGTAACAAAAAGAAACATAAATTTAAAAAGAAAGGAAAGGTCCTATGAAATGGTTTTTAAAAATGAGCATGGCAACAGCTCTAACTGTTTCTATGACAACAACAGCTTTTGGGCAGTTGCAAACAAATGCTAGCGAATGGGCAATTCCAAGTATGGAAAGGGCATATCAACTTCATATTATTTCCGAGGAGGCTCTTTTAAGAGCAACTGAAGTAATTACAAGAAGAGAATTTACAGAAATGGCAGTACAGTTTTATGAAGCAGTGACAGGAGAAGCTGTCAATATAGAAAATATACACAATCCTTTTTGGGATACAGATCAACCTGAAATCATATTTGCATATGATAAAGGAATTATCAGCGGAAAGACAGAGCATATTTTTGAACCGGACAGCCCTTTAACAAGAGAGCAAATGGCAATACTGCTTGTAAGAATGTTAGAAAAAAGTGACGTTACATTACCTCAAGAGGAAGAAGAAATCATGTTTACAGATATTGATCAATTAGAGGATTCTGTAAAGCCATATATTAAAAAAATACAGCAGGCAGGTATTATGAGTGGTTTTGAAGGTCAGTTTTCTCCTTTTCAAAATGTAACAATAGAGGAAGCTGTAGTGGCATTTACAGCTATTTATGAAAAAAGAGTTTCTGATGAGGAAATGACAGAACAGCCGGAGGAGTTAGAAGATATAACTGTTCAGCAGTCAAATACCCAAGCCATTGACCAAACAACACAACAATCGGAAAATACAGCTACACAAACAACACAACAGCCAGAGATATCTGCACCACAAAACATTGCTCAAGAAAATCAAAATACACAACAACAAAAAGGTATTGTAATAGACGGCAAAACAATTTTTATAGGAGAAAGCGTTTCTCAATTAAAGCAAGACTGGGGAGAGCCTAATCGTATTGACCAAAACAGCTATTCTTTGGAAAGATATGTTTATATCAATGATTATCAACATTTTTTTATGGTGTCTGTAAAAGAAGATAAAATAGCTGAAATTTTTACAAATGATATGTCCTTTCAATATTTAGGCATAACAGGCAAAATGGATTATGCGGATATGAAAAATGTAAAATATATGGATTTGAAAAATTTTAGAGTGGAACTAGAGGATGAAGGAAACGATACTTACATTCTTTTAAATAAAGACTATAAAGTAGCAGGTATTTTAATACGTTCTAATACCTATAAAAATGGATTGGAGTTACGATATTCCACACAATTTTTAGAAGATTTTGAAACAGAAATAATGGATATTATCAACAGTGTAAGAGTACAAAGCGATGCTTGCGTATTGCAAAGTGATGAAAAAGCCAAAAATGTAGCTTACTATCATAGCTGGGATATGAGCAAAAATAATTATGTGGGATATACCAATCCGGATGGCAAAAATCCTTTTGACAGAATGATAGAAGGTGGTGTAAACTATACTACAGCCGGAGAAAGTGTTGTCAAAATTGAAGGCGGTGACGCCATAGATGTTTATCACCAATGGATTATGGAGGCAGGAACCAGAACTAATATATTAAATCCAGATATGACACATTATGGTTTGGCAGCCTTTGACAGCAACTTTACATTATATGTTACATTAGATTTGTTTACACCAGCACAAACAGAGTAGGAGATGAAAGGGTATGAGTCAAAATTGTGACCAGTCACAGTGTTCTTCCTGTCAAAGTAATTGTTCGCAAAGGAAAGTAAGTTTAAAAGAGCCTGCAAATAAGCAAAGTCATATTAAAAAAATTATCAGTATTATGAGCGGCAAAGGCGGTGTGGGAAAATCTTCTATGACTGCCTGTATTGCTGTAGCATTGCAACAAAAGGGGTATCGTGTAGGAATATTAGATGGTGATATTACAGGACCTTCTATTCCAAAGGCTTTTGGCGTCACACAAAAAGCAGTGGGAAACGCCAATACAATAGATTGTGTAAAAACAAAAACAGGTATTTCTATTATGTCTGCAAATTTGATGTTAGATACAGAAGATATGCCTGTGATATGGAGAGGACCTGTCATTGCCGGAGCTGTAAAACAATTTTGGACAGATGTTGCATGGGGAGAATTGGATGTACTTTTGATTGATATGCCTCCCGGTACTGGGGACGTCCCTTTGACTGTATTTCAAACAATTCCTTTAGATGGCGTTATCATTGTGACAACACCACAAGACTTAGTTTCGTTGATTGTGAAAAAATCTTATCATATGGCAGAAAAAATGTCTGTACCAATATGTGGTATCATTGAAAATATGAGCTATATGGTTTGTCCGGATTGTGGTAAAAAACTATATCCTTTTGGACAAAGCAAGCTTTATCAAGTAGCAGGCGAGATGAAAATGGATATATTAGCACAGCTTCCAATACAGCCTGATATTGCCGCACTTTGCGATGAAGGAAATATAGAACAAAAAGATGTTTCTTTTTTAGAAGAAGCAGTAGAAAAAATCATTGAAAAAATAAAATTATCATAATATTGTAGCTCCAAAAACGGTATCATAGGATACCGTTTTTTGTTGTATAGAGAAAATCATGCGTCTAACGCATGGATCTCAAAAGCCTTCCAACGTTAAAGGAGAAGTAATATGGGATTACAGATATACATAGTTTATGGTGTACAAAATGGAAGTGCAAATATCATATTGTGTTTGCGCCAAAATATAGAACAAAAGTGTTTTATTACGAAAAAAGGAAAGCACTAGGAGAAATATTGAGAAAATTGTATGAGTGAAAAGAAGTAAATAGACGAAAATAAAAGTGTGTCCAGATCATGTACATATGTTTGATAAAAATATTACCTAAAATAAGTGTATCCAGTTTTATGGAAGATTTGAAAAGAAGTACGATGCGATAGGAACAATTTAGTGAGTAAAAATATAAATATAAAATTTTGGTATAAAGGCTATTATATTGATACGACAGAGAAAAATGCAGATACAATAACTAAATATATAGCGAATCAATTAAGAGAAAATCAACTAAGAAAGTTTCTGACGCCGGAGTCGAAAAACTCTTTTAAGAGTAGCAGGTAACAAAGGCACAGTTGGCAGACTAGGTTATGTGTTTACGCATAAGCGAGGAATGAAGGGCTATGCCTGCATAGGAACAACCACCCATTAGGCGAGTAGAGGTTTTTTACTTTAGTGTAGAAGTCTGTATAGCAGACTTTAACAACAGGTTGCTCTATAAGGAAGATAAAAACTTAAGCAAAGACATAGACTTTAGTAAAATAAGAAGTTTAAGTCTTAACTATTTTACAAAGAAAGGACGATGCTCTATGATAAATGGTATATCACATACAAAATAGGTATGCAAATCATATTTTACTCTAAAATATAAAAAGAAAATCATTTATTCTAAATTGAGTGAAGGGAGCTAAAAGAGAATAAATGATTTCTGCAAATGGAAAGAACTAGAAACTATAAAAGGCACATGCTCTTGTCTATCTTTCGGTAGAGATACCCCGGAAAAGAAGTGTATCATCTATGCAATATCTGAAGGGAAAAAGTGCAATATGATATGTCATCGTCATGCAAATTTGAAATAGAAATTTTCGAGCCACAAGTTACTATGTGAGTATGGTTGGACTCAATACAATAACAATTCAAAAATATATAAACAATACCAAATCTAATATAATCTAAAACAATAGAAAGCCTCTTTTAAGTGCAGCAGAGAGTCTATACCATTAAGGCTTGGACGAAGTAAAAGTCAGCATTATTTAGTCGCTGGCTTTTTTATTATACGCCGAATAGGTATGACAAAACCCCCAGTTCAACTGGAGGTAGGTAAAAATACTTTAGTATAAGAAAGAAACCTCTGGCGCCATAATAGAATCGGTCTGGCAACCAAAATATAGGAGCAGGAGGTTTTGTCAATGAATGACATAAGAAGTTTATCACATTCCAAATAGAGATTTAAATATCATATCATGTTTGTCCCCAAATATCGCAGACAAGTAATCTATAAAAAATGAAAAGGGGATATTGGAAGAATATTGATAGAACTTTGTGAAAGGAAAGGTGTGAATATTGTAGAGGCAGAATGCTGTTCAAATCATATACATATGCTGGTGGAGATTCTACCGCATTTGAGTGTATCCGGTTTTATAGGATAAGTATCTTAATAATATTTGATAGACATGCAAATTTAAAATGACAAGTATGGAAATCGCCATTTTTGGTGTAGAGGATATTTTGTGGATACAGTAGGCAGATACGAAACGGCAATCAAAGAATACATCAAAAATCAATTAGAAGATAATATTATGAATGATCAAATAAGTTTAAAAGAATTTACAGATCCGTTTACGGGTGAGCCAGTGAAATAAGACAAAAAAGCGCCCCGAGTAGGGGGCAGCCAAAGTAATAGATGTAGTTGTCAGACTATTCAATGCCACCTTAAGTGGGCTACCACAAGAGATAGACTCTTATAGGCTCTGGTCAAACCACCCGTTGAACGGGTGGTTCTGATTCTGTATAGGGGCGGAGCAAACTACGTCATTTAGTTATGGTTATGATTGGAAAGGAGATATAGAATAATGATATAATTTTTTAAATTATTTGTGGCATAGAAATATCAATAAAATATTGAAAGTATGGATATATGTGTAAAAAATGAAGAGAAAGTGATTGGAAAACAGACATATTTTCCAAAAAAGTCTTTCATTTAAAAAGTCTAATTAATGAATTTTTTTATGTTTATGAGTACTTTGTCTTGGCAATTTCCAAAGCAAATACAGAAAAAGTACAAATATAAAAAAAGAGAAACAATTTTTCCTGCAGAGAGTGAAAAACCTTCTTTTATTTTATAATATTTAATATGGTTTTGAACTCCGGCGTACCCGCTTTTCTTAAAAGTTCAAAAAGTATGGATTCATAGGTTGTTATCATAGCGCCTTCCAATTCTGCTCTTTTTAGGGCGATTTTTTTATTTTCTTCTGTACGAGAACCAACACAGTCTGCTACTAATATGACTTGATAGCCATTATTTTGAATATCGATAGCTGTTTGCAATACACAAATATGAGCTTCTGTACCACAGATAATGACATTTTTTTTGTTGAGAGCGTTTATATATTCTTTTATTTCTGCTGTATCATAGGCACTGAATGAAATTTTTTCAAAAAATTTTGCTTGTTCAGATGTTGAAAGAATTTCTTTTAGTTCTGAAACGGTTTCTCCAAGACCTTTTTTATAATGTTCTGTGATGAGAACAGGAATATTTAAAGATAAGAGTCCTGAAATGAGTTTTTTGGTATTTGAAATAAGCTCTTTATGCTGAAAGATGGTAGGAATTAATTTTTGTTGATCATCAATGATAATACATAGAGTATCTTCTGTTAAAATTCTCATGATTGCTGCACTCCTTTTTAAAAAATTTTTATGTTGATAGATTCTTCATTAGTATAACAAATATTACCAGATTTTGAAAAGAAAATTTATAATAATTTTTTTGTTTTAGGTGATACTATTTTTGCAACAAAAAATAGTTTATATTTTTAGGAGGGATTTATTATGGCACCAGCAAATGAATGTATCAAATGTACAGTATCTAATTGTAAACATCATTGTGGTTCCAAAAACTACTGTTCATTACAGTCTATTCAGATAGGAACACACGAAGCAAATCCTACTATGGATCAATGTACAGACTGTCAATCTTTTAGCATGAAATAACAAATATTTAAAAAGCCTTTTATTAAGCGATTTTCAGCCTAATAGAGGGCTTTTATTTATTATGACACTGTTGTTACAAAAATATTATAAAGTGACTGTGAAAGCTTTTTTTAAATTTTCCCTCTCATTGTATACATATATTTCGGAAGTCATTTAAATTTTTTTATGCTGTATGGCAACACACTTTTTTCTATGTTGTTGTAATATATGAGGAAAATTGAACGCATTATTAAAATACAATAAAATAATTGGCAGATATTTTTTTTCATTTTTATAAACTAACTTAATCATGGAAGAATGTGATAGTGATTCTATTTAGGGGACACTGTTTTTTAATATGCTTTTTTGCAGTAATAAAGTAATTGGCATATAGATAACTTGATGTCATTTAATATTTTTAAAATAGAAATGAATATTTAGAATAAGTATTTTTATTAATATCCTATTTTTTGTATATTTTTAGATTTTTATAACGGTCAATCAAGTTGATATTTGTTTTACTTAGAACTTTTTCTATTTTATATTGATACAGTTTTTGGCAATCAAATGATAAAAATATTTTTTATAAGAGTATTATTATAGTTTTTGATTATGATTGATTTTACTTTATAAAGATGACATTTGCAAATGGAATTTTTTGTGTTATAAATAAAGAAAGAAGGTATTTTTCAAAGTTTAAAATACCTTCTCAAAAATCATAAATGAAAAAGACGCACAAAAAAGTTATCCTAGAATTTTATGAAGTAATATTATGTTGCTTTTCATATTTTTTATTTCTTATCCATAATATGGCGTCTGTAGAAACCATAATCAAATTTAATATATATAAGTATAAAACAATATCATTATCATATAACAATTTATTTAAGATACCTGCTATGTATCCTAAAATGAGAACAAGCAAAAAAGCAAGGCTTTTTCCGTTTGTAGATTTTGATTTGAAAGAGCGAATGATAGAAAATGGCCATGCGGCGCCAAAACAAAGCAGCATGATTGCTTCTAAAATACTCAATGCCTATATTCTCCTTTTAATGTGTATTGTTCCAAAATATGCCCATCCATTTTACGGAACATTTCATTTATCATAAAACCATTTTCTAATTCTAAAAGACAATCCAAAGCATATACATGAAGTTCATATATGTGAGGTTCGTTTGGTGGTGCCATACCTCCATAATAAGCAGACAATTCTTTGCTTTGGTTGCCCCCTTGAGGACTAATCCAACTATTAACCCCTTGAACAAAATCAGTAGCAGTTTGACTTTCATTTTCCAGAACTTTACTTCTTGTAATATTTGCCGCAATCCAATGTATCCAAGAAAAACCGCCACTGACAGGGCAAGCGTCTTTATCTTCTAACAATACGGCAAAGCTTTTTGTACCTTCCGGCGCATCCAAAACTTCAAATGGAAGAGAATAGGTAGGAACACCATTTTCATTAAAATGTTCTCCATGTTTTCCATATTTATCATCGATGATACCATCTGTGATGCCATGACTGATTACCTTCATAATATAACCTCCTTTAAATTTTATAAAGTGATTATAGAGCATCTACAATAAATTTGTAAATTACTTACTTTTTTGTGGGTATGTTTATAGCAATCCTTTTTGTTCTAATATGTCTTTCATATCATGTTTTATCATATAGTCAATTCCTATTTCCTGCATTGTTTTTAAGGCGGATAATATTTTCTCACCTTGGGGTTTTGTCAAAAAATATTCTACCTTTAGTGGATAACCTTCGTAAACTTTTTTATCTACAAAACCTAATTCCATCAGTTCCTTTAAATGCTGTAGCAGCATTTTTTGTGTAATGCCGTCAATATCATGCTGTAACTTTGACAAAGAAGTATTGCCTAAGCGCAATCGCCATAAAATGATGGGTTTCCATTTTCCTTTTATCATATCATGAGTTAATTCTAAAGGACAAGTGTAGACATCTCTGATTTTCATAAAAAGCTCCTTTCTTCAAATTTTAAAAAATATTTTTATATGTTTTTATTTATTGTAACATAGATTATTTTAGTATGGCAAAAAAAGCGATATAAAAGAATAAAAAATCATGCATGATATATTTATAGAAGATATTTCACATTAGGTATTGAGAAAAATATATTTTTCCGTTACAATAATAAATGTAAATTTTGCAGGGTTTGTAAAAAGAAAAAAGGCACATGATGCTGTCATTTTAAATAGTTAATTATGCATCAGTTGCCTTTTTTTATGCAATGTGCATGGTATAAAAATAAGGGGGTTTTTTTATGGAAAAAGAAAAAAATGATTTGACTAGAAATATGTTAATCATTGGTTTTATGATGTTTTCAACATTTTTTGGCGCAGGAAATCTTATTTTTCCACCATATTTAGGAATGGTATCAGGCGAACAATGGCATATAGGATTTCTTGGGTTTTTGATTGGCGATGTTACCCTTGCGATATTGGCAATTATTGCTACCTGTCGTTTTGAAGACGCCAATAAAGGCGTTTTGACAAGAGGAGGAAAAGTATTTGCTATATTAGTCAGCAGTGCTATGGTGCTTTGTGTAGGACCTTTTGTATGTATTCCCAGAACGGCTTCTACCACATTTGAAATATCTATACAACCGTTTTTTCCACATTTCAATACAGTATTGTTTTCAATCATATTTTTTATACTTGTGATGTTTTTGACCATACGCCCTACAAAGGTTGTAGATATAGTTGGAAAATTTTTGACGCCTGCACTTTTGATTGTATTAGCTCTTATGATTGTAAAGGGAATCCTCACGCCTTTGGGCGATGCGGCGCCTAGTAAAATTGATACTGTTTTTGCAGAAGGATTGGTACAAGGCTATCAGACATTTGACGCTATGGGAGGAACGGTTGTTGCTATATTGGTTATGGCGACAATCATTGAAAAGGGCTATGGAGAAAAAAAGGCAAGAGTGCATATTGCAATACGTTCCGGTATTATCGCCGGGTTGGGACTGCTTCTTGTTTATGGAGGACTTTGCTATTTAGGTTCTACTGTTTCGATGATGTATGGTGCAGATATTGCACAGACAGCGTTACTTGTAAATATTACAAATGCACTTTTTGGTACAACAGGACAAGCGTTATTGGGAGCCATTGTAATACTTGCTTGTTTGACAACAGCCATTGGTTTAACTTCTTCTGTAGCACAATATTTTTCTACATTGACAAAGGGAAAATTAAAATATGAAGTAGTTGTAGTCGCTGTTTGTGTTTTTAGTGCTGTGACTTCTAATTTTGGCGTTGCCGCAATTGTGGGCTTTTCAGTACCAATATTGACATTATTGTATCCGGCTGTTGTTACAATGATTGTGTTATCTACATTTACAGATCAAATTAAAAATGATAATATTTATAAAGTAGCAGGATATGGAGCTTTAGTCATTGGATTGATAGATATTATAGACGATGCTATAGGTGTGCCGTTTATGCAGTTGCTGCCTTTGGCAAAATTTGGTTTTAGCTGGGTAACGCCCGTTGTAGTATTAGGTATTATCGGAGCATTGATTCCTTGCAAAAAAGAGAAAGTTTGATATCTTTTGAACATAAAAGAAGAGGAGCTTTTTTATAATAAAGTTTTCTTTGTTTTTATTGTGATAGAAGAGGAGAGAAAAAATGGATTTTCAAAAAGAATATAAAAAAAAATTGGTAACAGTAGATGATATTTTGGCAAAAATAAAAAGTAATGATATTATACTTCCGGCATTGGTAGGCTGTGAACCTACAGCAGTACTGCAAAGAATACATGAAATTGATAATAGAGTAGAAAATGTGCGTATTTATGCTACATTAGAGTTTAATCAGTTTCCATTTAAAGACCCCAATGTAGATGTTAAAAACATCAAAACAATGTCCTATTTTTTTGGAGCCGGCAGTCGGGGGTTGCACCCGTTAAAAAGAGCAACGCTTTTGCCCTGTCATTTAAGAAATTTCTGTTCTTTTGGATTAGAAAGTAAACGTCCTAATATCTTTATGGCAAGTGTAACACCAATGGATAGATTTGGTTATTTTACAATGTCATTGTCACAGGTTTTGGAAAGACCTTTTTTAGAAGCGGCAGATATGGTTGTATTGGAGGTGAATGACCAAATGCCTCGTGTTCAAGGAGATACTATGGTACATATCAGTGAAGTAGACTATATCTATGAACATAGCCATGATATTGTATCTATTGCCGCACAAAAGCCAGGAGAAAAAGAAAAAAAAATAGGAAAATATATTGCAGATTTTGTTGAAGATGGAGATACCTTTCAGCTAGGAATTGGAGCAATTCCAAATGCTGTTGCAGAAAGTATGATGCAGAAAAAAGATTTGGGCATTCATACCGAAATGTTTACAGAAGGCATGATGGAATTGATGCAAGCCGGTGTTGTAACCAATCGAAAAAAAACAGTACATAGAGGAAAAACTGTGGCAACATTTGCACTGGGCAGTAAAAAATTATATGATTTTTTGCATGATAATCCTGCCATTGCTATGTTAGAAGGAGGCTATGTAAACAATCCTTATGTCATAGCACAAAATAACAATATGATTTCTATCAACACTACACTGCAAGTGGATTTGACAGGGCAGTGCTGTTCAGAAAGCATAGGAAACAGACAGTATAGCGGAATTGGAGGTCAGACAGACACTGTATTGGGAGCATTAATGAGTCCAAATGGACGCTCTGTGATTGCACTGCTTTCCACCACAAAAGATGAAAAAATATCTAAAATTACACCATTTTTAACAGAAGGAGCTGCTGTGACACTTTCTAGAAATGATGTAGATTATATTGTAACAGAATATGGCGTGGCAAAAATGAGAGGTATGAGTATTGCAGAAAGAGCAGAAAATTTGATTAATATTGCCCACCCTAAATTTAGAGAGGAACTAAAAGCGTCAGCAGAAAAACTTCATATTTGGTAAAAGAAGCAATGATAGAAAAAGTAAAAAGGAAACTAGACCAAAAGGGATTGAAATAGACAATGGCATAAAAAAACTTCTCATGGCATTGCCAAAAAATAAGGTTTTTTGACTGTAGCATTTAGTATAGATACAATAATGAAATATCCAAAGAAACATTGTATGAAAATGAAATATATAATAGTATAGATACATATAAATTGTGATAGATTGATTTCTAATTTCATTAAGTAATTGTTTCATACCCATTTCTATTTTATGATTGAGAGGAAAGGAGATACAACGGTATACAAAGTATTGTTTTACTGATTTTATAAGCAATTATAAAATGTATATCTTGTCAAATTCAATAATATGGATTTGTCTGTCTTTGTCCCATGGGGGCTAAGAATGCCTTTTTTATCATTTAAGTTTAAAAATAAGCCGGTAGATAAAGAGTAGTTTTTTGAAAAATCAGTTCATAGTATATAACAATATTTTTGAAGTATTTATTTTTTCGGAAATATTCTTTCAAAAATTTTTATACGCTGAAAAGAGAAAGCAATATTATATAGTACAAAGAAATTGCTTCTGTTAACTGAACAGGAAAATAGAAATACAGAAAAAATTTTGAAAATGGTAATTTCAAAAAAAGAAAGTGAATACATGAAAAATTTTTTAAAAATAAAAATGAGTATTTTGGTTGTTGATGAGAGTATGTAACATCTGCAAAAAAAGCAGGTGCTTGTCTGGACAAATAAAAATGGCTATGGATAAAATGATAATAAAACAAAAAATGAGAAATGATATAAAAAACAGATTCCATACCCATTATTATATTTTCTATCATTCATAAAGCAAATGAAAAAAACAATAAGGGGAGGAAGTAGGGAAATATTTGAAAGTAATGATTCTATTTATACATAAAAATAGCGTTTTAGTACATTTTCATAAACTTTCTATAAGGAGCTGTTGTCTATATCATTTTAATATAACAGAATCAAGAAATTATTTAGGAGGAAAGCTATGAAAAAAATAATCATGATATTTTTTACAACTATTTTATTGGCAGGTTGTGGACAGAAAAGTGCAGAAATTTCTTCTGTATCAAATACAAATGAAAATACAGAAGAAATTGTAGATATATCTGCTACAAAGAACACACTGTCAGAGGAAAATAATCTCACTATATTCGGAGAATTTACTTCCTATACCCAATCCGGAGAAGAAATTACGCAGTCTATTTTTGAAAATGCCGATATCACAATGGTCAATATATGGGGAACGTTTTGCAATCCCTGTATTGAGGAGATGCCTTACTTAGCAGAAATTTCAAAGGAATATGAACAAAAAGGACTGCAAGTAGTGGGAATTATCAGCGATGTGATAGAACCAAATGATGCTACAGCCCAAGAAATTATAAATCTGACAGGTGCGGACTATACACATATTGTGTTATCAGAGGATCTTTACAATAACTTTTTATATCAAATACAATCCATTCCCACAACAATATTTGTAGATAAAAATGGAAATTGGGTGGGAGATGTTGTCATAGGCGCAAGAGATAAACAACAATGGACAGCCATTGTAGAAGAAATATTGAAAGAGGTGCAAGATAATGCATAAGAATCAAAAAGCATTTTTTTTATTATTTCTTTCTATTGTATTTATTGTAATAGGATTTGCAAGAAAAGAGGTTGACACAGTATTTTTAAAATCTGTAAACATTTGTTTGGAGTGTATTGGAATTGGTTAAAGCTATCAAAAATAAATTACGGTTATGGGTACAAATATTGTTTGCAGCCATTACAAACGGATATGTCATTGGGTTTATAAAAGGAAGAATATTTACAGGAACAACAAAAAAAATATGTGTGCCGGGTTTGAACTGCTATTCTTGTCCCGGTGCATTAGGTTCTTGTCCTATTGGCTCTTTACAAGCAGTGCTGACAAATAGAAATTATCAATTTTCTTTTTATGTAATAGGTTTTTTGATATTGGTAGGCGTTTGCTTAGGAAGGTTTGTGTGCGGTTGGCTTTGCCCCTTTGGCTTGGTACAAGACATTGTTTATCAAATTCCTTTTGTAAAAAAATATAAAAATATATATGGACATAAAATATTGAAATATTTAAAATATGTGATATTGATTTTATTTGTAATCATACTGCCTTTATTTGTTGTAAACATAATAGGTCAAGGCTCTCCTTGGTTTTGTAAATATATTTGTCCTAGCGGCACATTGATGGCAGGCATTCCGCTTGTGGCTATGAATACGCCTTTACAGCAGGCTATAGGTTTTTTATATTATTGGAAGGTTAGTATTTTGATTTTATTGATATTGCTGTCTATTGTTGTGTATAGACCTTTTTGCAAATATCTATGTCCTCTAGGAGCTATCTATGGTATGTTTCATTCTGTAGCATTTTATCGGTATGATGTTGATGTTGAAAAATGTGTACAATGTGGAAAATGTCAAAAAAGCTGTAATATGGACATTTCAGTTTGGCAAAATCCCAATAGCCCTGAGTGCATACGCTGCGGTGACTGTATAAAGTGCTGTTCTACAGGAGCCATTCAAAAAACAAATATACTAAAAAAGGAATGTGTTATGCAAAAAAATGATATTTAAAAAGCATACTTTTTTGAAACCATAATTGACGTCTATTCTGACGTCATATTTTTTATAAAAAATATATATACAATTAAAAAAATAATTTTTAATTGTAGTTTGCAGAAGATACGCGGCTATATTTGTAGTATATATATTTCATATAATCAACATTTTTTTATGAAAATCCTTTGAAGAATGTTTTATGATACAGTATACTAAAAAGGAAATAGATAGATAAGGAGATATTTATGGAAAAAAACATAGAAAATATTATAAAATCAATTCAGCCTCTTTCCAAAGAAGCTATGAAAAATGCAAAGCAATATCAAGACAGCCTCATAAAACCCATAGGCAGCTTAGGAAGGCTGGAAGAAATAGCAATTCAACTGGCCGGTATCACAGAAAAGGTGCAAAATCAAGTACACAAAAAAGCTATTGTAGTTATGTGCGCCGATAATGGAGTGTATCAAGAAGGTGTCAGCACTGCTCCTCAAGAAGTGACAGCAGTACAAACCTACAATATGCTGGAAGGAAAAACCGCCATTTCTGTATTGGCAAAACAAGGAAATATTGATTTAAAAGTGGTTGATATAGGTATTAATGGAGTTGTAAATCATAAAAATTTAATCTATAAAAAGATTGCTTATGGTACAAAAAATAGTGCAAAAGAAGCGGCTATGACAAAACAACAAATGCAGCAAGCTGTTTTGACAGGATTTCGTATAGTAGAACAATTAAAAAAAGAAGGCTATCATATCATTGGAACAGGAGAAATGGGAATTAGCAATACAACCACTGCTACTTCTGTAATTGTGGCGTTGACAGGCTGTAGTATAGAACAAGCAACAGGAAAAGGAGCCGGATTGACAAAAGAATTGTTTGAACATAAAAAAACTGTTCTAAAAAAAATATTGCAAAAAAATAAGCCAAATCCAAACAATCCTTTAGAAGTACTACAAAAAGTGGGTGGATTTGATATTGCAGGACTAACAGGCTGTTTTTTGGCGGCGGCATATTACCGCATACCGATTGTGATAGACGGCGTTATTTCTATGAGTGCGGCAATGGTGGCTTGTTACTGTCAACCTATAGTAAAACAATATTTGTTTGCCTCCCATTGTTCTGCCGAGCCGGCTTATCAGATAGGAGCTGAAAAATTAGGCATTCGTCCCTATTTTGAATTGCAAATGCGTTTGGGAGAAGGCACAGGCTGTCCTTTTACAATGTATTTGATAGAAGCGGCAGCAAAAATAACGGCTGAGATGGCAACATTTGAAGAAGGAAATGTAGACAAATCAAATTACATAGATATTAGAGAGGAAACAGAATATGATACTGGTAACAGGTGGGGATAGAAGCGGAAAAAGTGTTTTTGCAGAAAAGCTGGCAAGCAATTATGAAACAGTACTTTATATTGCCACAGCAGAAGCCTTTGACGAGGAAATGAAAAAAAGAATACAAAAACATCAAAACCGTCGTCCCAGTCATTGGGATACATTGGAAAGCTATCAGAATTTGGCAGAAAGTATCAAACAAAAACAAAAGGATTATGATTGCATATTGCTAGATTGCGTTACATTGCTTTTGACAAATCTTTTATTTTTATACAGCCATACAAAAGATGTTGAAAAAATGGACTTTGAAAATTTAGAAAAAAAATTACTGCAAGAAATAGAAGAAATTGCTCATATATGCCAAAAGGCAAAAAAACAAATCATTATCGTAACAGTCGAAATGGGACTTGGCATTGTACCAGCAGAACCATTGAGCAGGCATTTTAGAGATATTATGGGAACTGCCAATCAAATATTGGCTCAAAAGGCGCAAGAAGTGTATTTTGTAGTTTCAGGAATACCTATGAAAATAAAGGGGGAATGATAGTGCAGCTATTTTGGAGTACAGTAGGATTTTTGACAAGACTGCCTGTGCCTTCTTCTCAAAAAATATTGCCTCAGGAGGAATTTGTAAAGGGAATTATTTTCTATCCTTTGGTAGGGTTATTGGTAGGACTGATAGATTATGTTGTATATTGTGTGATGATATTTTTTTTCCATATGCCTTTTTTGGGAGCAGTGTTTGCTGTTGTTTCAGAAACACTTGTGACAGGAGCCTTTCATTTAGATGGCTTGGCGGATACTTGCGACGGTTTTTTTTCTGCAAGAAAAAAAGAAAAAATACTTGAGATTATGAAAGACAGCAGAGTGGGCACAAACGGTGCATTGGCATTATGTTTTGACATGCTGCTAAAGGTTGCTTTTTTTGTAACCATGGCAGAAGGAAATGGCTATTTGGCAGTTTTATTGGCACCTGTAGCAGGAAAAATGGCAACGCCTATATTGATGAAAAGCAGTTATGCAAGACAAACAACAGGGCTTGGAAGTTTATATTTGACAGAAAAATATACAAAATATATGATTGGCTGTATCTGCATTGGCATACTTCTTTTGGCAGGCTTTTTGCAGCTAGAAAGCATTGTGCCGATACTTTGTACGCTGCTGTTTAGTTTTCTTTTTAGAGAATATTGTCAACAAAAAATAGGCGGTATGACGGGAGATACATTAGGAGCCGGATATGAAGTAGCGCAGATAGTATTTTTGCTTTCTATGACAATACAAGGAGGAATTGTATGAAATTATATTTAGTTCGTCATGGACAAACAGATATGAATAAAGAAAAACTTTATTATGGCTGGACAGATTGTCCCATCAATGAACAAGGAAGAAAACAGGCAAGAACATTACAAAGGTTTTTTCAAAATATAAAATATGATAAAATTATTACCAGTGATTTAAAACGTTCTATTGAAACGGCAGAAATTATCAATAATGGAAGAAAAATTCCTTTTGAAAAAAGAAAAAATTTTAGAGAGCTTCATTTTGGAAGCTGGGAAGGAGGACATTATAAAATATTAAAAGAAAAGTATCCTGATGAATTTACAAAATGGGCAAAAGACTGGAAAACATTTACCATACCGGAAGGAGAGTCTTTTCAAGCATTTTATCAAAGAGTAGAAAAAGAACTAAATTGCATTATTTCTCAAACGCCGGAAGATAGTACGCTTTTAATTGTAACACATAATGGTGTGATGAGCGTGATACTTTGTGCATTGTTGGGAGCAGGGTTTGAGGGCTTTTGGAAATTTTTTTTGGAACAGGAAACTTACTCTCTTGTTTCTATTAGAAAGGGAAATGTATTAATGGAAAAATTAAATTGCCCTATATTGGAATGAAAAGTTGTATGTTGCGGAAAATTTTTTATTGTGGTAGTATAAAACGGTAAGAATTGGGCTTGTTTCACAAAGGAGGAAGTTATGGAAAAATTAGAAATGCTTTATGAGGGAAAAGCAAAAAAAGTATATCAAACAGAAGACCCAAATTTGTATATTGTAGAGTATAAAGATGACGCTACAGCATTTAACGGAGAAAAAAAGGGGTCGATTGCAGGCAAAGGCGTTATCAATAATAAAATGACAAATATTGTATTTCAATATTTAGAAAAAAACGGTATTCAAACCCATTTTGTAAAAGAACTCAGCGATAGACAAACTCTTGTAAAAAAAGTAGAGATTGTACCTTTAGAGGTCATTGTCAGAAATATTGCGGCAGGCAGTTTTTCAAAAAAATTTGGAGTGGAAGAAGGAACTGGACTGCAAAATCCTATACTGGAGTTTTCTTATAAAAACGACAGCTTGGGCGATCCTATGATTAATAATATGCAAATTACTGCCCTTGGGCTTGCTACAGAAAAGGAATTGGATATCATTTCTCAAATGGCGTTGAAAATCAACGAATTATTGAAAACGTTTTTTTGGGAAAGAAATATTATATTAGTAGATTTTAAAATTGAATTTGGCAGATGTGGCGCTCAAATTATACTGGCAGATGAAATTTCACCCGATACCTGCCGTCTTTGGGACAAAGATACAAAAGAAAAGTTAGATAAAGACAGATTCCGCAGAGACTTGGGCAAAGTGGAACAGGCTTATGAAGAAGTTTGGAACAGAATCACAAAATAAAAGAAAGGAGAACAATATCATGGTGAGAGAACAATATGAATCTCCTTTGAACAGAAGGTATGCCAGTAAAGAAATGTCTTATTTATTTTCACAGGATTTTAAATTTAAAACTTGGAGAAAATTATGGATTGCACTGGCAGAGGCTGAAATGGAGCTGGGGCTTTCTATTACAAAAGAACAAATTGATGAAATGAAAGCTCATCAAAACGATATTAACTATGAAGTGGCGGAAACAAGAGAAAAAGAGGTTCGCCATGACGTGATGAGTCATGTATATGCCTTTGGAAAACAGGCTCCAAAGGCAGAAGCCATTATCCACTTGGGCGCAACCAGTTGTTATGTGGGAGATAATACGGATATTATTATCATGACAGAAGCAATGAAGCTTGTTAGAAAAGAGCTTATAAATGTTATCAATGAGCTTGCGAAGTTTGCATTGGAATATAAAGATATGCCCACATTGGGCTTTACCCACTTCCAGCCGGCACAAACGACAACAGTAGGAAAAAGAGCCACTCTTTGGATACAGGATTTGATGATGGATTTGGAAGATTTGGATTTTCAAATCAGCAAAGCAAAGCTTTTAGGTTCAAAGGGTACTACAGGTACACAGGCAAGCTTTTTGGAGCTTTTTGACGGCGACCATGAAAAAGTAAAAAAATTAGACGATATTATTGTGAAAAAAATGGGATATACAGATTATTTTAAAGTATCTGGACAAACCTATCCAAGAAAATTGGATTCACAGGTGTTGAATGTGCTTTCCTCTATTGCACAAAGCGCTTTTAAATTCAGCAATGATATTCGTTTATTGCAGCATTTGAAGGAAATTGAAGAGCCTTTTGAAAAAAGTCAAATCGGTTCTTCTGCTATGGCATACAAAAGAAATCCTATGCGCTGTGAAAGAATTGGGTCGCTTGCAAGATATGTCATTGCAGATGCAATGAACCCGGCTATCACAGCTTCTACACAATGGTTTGAAAGAACACTGGATGATTCTGCCAACAAAAGAATCAGTGTGCCGGAAGCATTTTTATGTGTAGACGCTATACTGACGCTTTATCGCAATGTAGTAGATGGTCTTGTGGTATATCCTAAAGTAATTCGAAAACATCTCAATGATGAACTGCCATTTATGGCCACAGAAAACATTATGATGGACGCAGTGAAAAAAGGCGGAAACAGACAAGAACTTCACGAAAAAATCAGAGTACACTCTATGGAGGCAGGAAAAACAGTGAAAATGGAAGGAAAGCCAAATGATTTATTGCAAAGGATTGCAAATGATACAACGTTTGGCTTGACAATGCAGGAGCTGGAAAAAATTATGATACCTGAAAATTTTGTAGGCAGAGCTCCACAGCAGACACAAGAATACATTGAAAATTTTGTAAAACCTATGTTAAAAGAAAATAAGCAATTGTTACAAGAAAAAGGAGAAGCTGTTAGAGTATAGTCTTTTTTGAGCAGAGTTTAATGAAACTCTGCTTTTTTGGTAAAGCAATCAAAACTTCTGTCTATGCCAAGGGAATCAGCGAGCTTTATATTCAAGCAAAAATCTCCTATGCTATCATGATCTTGAGTCTGTCAAGACACAAGAAAGCATAGGAGGTTTTTATGTAAAGCGTTTAGTATGTACAAGTTGGGAATGTAAATATCATGTTGTATTCGTGCCAAAGCATAGAAGAGAGATACTATATGGAAAAATGAAAGCTGAAATAGGAAAAATACTTAGACAATGATGTGAAAGAAAAGCAATAGAAATGATAGCGGCAGAATGTTGTCTGAATCATGTACATATGCTGATTTGTATACCTCTCAAATACAGTGTGTCAGAAGTAGTTGAATATTTGAAAGGGAAAAGTTCTCTCATTATTTTTGATAGATATGCAAATTTAAAATACAAATAGGGAAATAAAACGTTTTGACATAGAGGATATTATGTTGATACAGTTAAGAAAAACACAAAAAATCCGTGAATAATCAGCGAAAAGAAAGATTGTATAGCAGATCAAATCCGTTTTAGTAAGTACATTGCCTGCTTTATGAGTGAAAAAATAAAAGTAAATAAAAATAGCTGCCAAAGGTGACAGTTGGGGAAGTAGAGTACTTGGCGGACTTTCAAAGAACTGGTAAATACTGACAGTAACAGTTTCTTCTAGGAACAGAGCAAACCATCGAATAAGCCAGTGGTCTGATGTATAAACAAAACCACGGGTTAAACGCATGAAAAAAGCCTTCCGACCTTGGGCAGAAGTAAAAACTCCTTTTCACTGTCATAGAATTGTGCTCTGCCAACTGCAAAAATAATGGTTCTGTTAACTTAATATGAAAATAAAAGTACCGAAATTTGAGGTAAATATATTTTTGATATCCATAATGATGAAAGCAATGAAAAAAACAATAAGGATAAAAAATATTAAAATCTTTAAAAGTAATTTTTATATTTATATCTAAAGCAGCTCCTTTTCGGGAGAAAATATTTTTGTTTTCATTTTATTGTACTTTTAATAAAGAGATGTTGCCTATATCATTTTAATATGACAGAATCAAAATAATGAAAAGGAGGTCTGTATATGGGAATTATGGATATATATAGTTTATCGCATACAAAATGGAATTGCAAATATCATATTGCATTTACGCTGAAATATAGAAGAAAATTGTTTTATTACAAAAAGAGGAAAGCAATAGGGGAAATATTGAAAAAATTATTTGAATGCAAGAAAGGTGAATATATCAAAGGCAGAAGTATATCCAGATTATGTGCATATACTGGTAAGGATACTGCCTAAAAGGAACGTATCAAGTTTTATGGAGAAAAGCAGTACGATGTGATAAGAACAATTTCGTAAGTTGAAATGCAAATATAGAAACAGAGTATTTTATTATGTTGATGCAGTAGCAAAAATACAGATAATATATAAGCCAATCAATTAAAAGAAGATCAACTGAAAGAACAGCTGACACTGGAGTAGCCCTTTTAAGGGCAACAAGTAACAGATGTGTGGTTGATAGAATGGTTTATGCGTTTACGTATAAGCAAAGGGCTATGTCCGCATAGAAACCACCGCCTACTAAGAGGGTAGTGGTTCTTACATTTTTTTGAACAAAAAGTGTTTAAATTTTCAAAAATTCGTTGTATATCCAACTATATTATGGTATGATATGGCAGAATAGAAAAAGGGATGTGTCAAAGTATGGAAAAACGGTTTACAAGATATGCTTCTATTATTGATAGACAAAGTAAAAGCTATTACGACAGAGCATTGAAAGAATATCAAATTGGCTGTGGTCAGCAATTTTTTTTATTATGGATATATGAATCTCCCGGAGTGCCTTTGACAGTTCTTTCAGAACAAGGGCAGTTTGATAAAGGAACTACCACAAAAGCTGTACAAAAATTAAAGCAGCTGGGCTATATTCGCAGTGAACAGGATGAAAAAGATAAAAGAATGCAAAAGCTTTTTGTAGAAGAAAAAGCGATTCCTGTAATAGAGAAAATATATGCTGTAAGAGAAAAAATCAATACCCTTTTAAGTATAGGCTTTACAGAAGAAGAAGAGGCCCTTGCAGGTACTATTATGAAAAAAATGGCCGAAAATGCGGGTTGTTATTTGGCAGAAAATAAATAAAGATTGTTCAATTTTGGAAATATCTCTTGCAATTAAAAGCCGTTAGTGCTATACTAAGGAAAGTTTGAATATATTTTTTAGAAAAAAAGAGTGGGTGAAAACCCACTCTTACTGTTTGTTTGGAAAAATTTTTGTAGAAATAATGAGGTGAAATTGTGGCAAAAGAAAATAATACAGAAAAAAAAGTACAAAGCATTCTAGAACCTATTTTGACAGAAAATGCACTGGAATTGGCAGATATAGAGTTTGTCAAAGAGGGACCAAACTGGTATTTGAGAGTGTATATTGATAAACAAGGCGGTGTGACGATACAAGATTGTGAGATGGTCAGCCGTGCCTTAGAAAAAAAACTGGATGAAGCCGATTTCATTGAACAGGCATATGTATTGGAAGTAAGCTCTCCAGGAATTGACAGACCTTTGAAAAAACCGGAACATTTTCAAAAATATGCCGGTGAAGTGATAGATATAAAATTATACAAGCCCTTTGAAGGCAAAAAAGAATATCAAGGACAACTAAAGAGCTTGCAAGACGGTATCATTACAATTATACAAGAAGATGGTACAGAAATACACTTTGAGCAAAAACAAACAGCTAGCGTGCGTTTGGCAGTTATTTTTTAAAGGGAAAGAAATTGTGTAAAAAGGAGGAATGTGAAAAAATGGATAGGGTAGAATTTATAGACGCATTAAATCAAATTGAAAAAGAAAAAGGCATTGATAAAGAAGTGATATTTGAAGCCATTGAAACTTCTCTTGTATCAGCCTGCAAAAAAAATTTTGGCACAAGCCAAAATATTAAAGTGGTTATTAATAGAGAAACAGGAGATGTTGCCTGCTATGCACAAAAGGAAGTTGTAGAAGAAGTAGAAGATAAAATGCTTCAAATTTCATTGGAAGATGCAAGAGAGATTAACCCCTATTTTATTGTAGGAGATATAATTGACATTGAAGTAACGCCGAAAAATTTTGGTAGAATTTCGGCACAGACGGCAAAACAGGTGGTTGTTCAAAAGTTTAGAGAAGCGGAAAGAGAAATATTGTATAACCAATATATTACAAAAGAAAAAGATATTATGACAGGAATTGTCCAAAGAAAAGAAAGGAAAAATGTAATTATACAGCTAGGAAAAATTGACGCTATATTGACGCCAAATGAACAAATTCCTACAGAAGAATACAATTTTATGGACAGAATTAAAGTTTATATTTTGGAGGTAAAACAAAGTACAAAAGGTCCTCAGATATATGTTTCCAGAACACATCCGGAATTGGTAAAACGTCTTTTTGAACAAGAAGTTCCCGAGGTTCACGATGGTACTGTTGAAATCAAAAGCATTGCAAGAGAGGCAGGCTCCAGAACAAAAATTGCCGTTTATACAAAAGATGAAAATGTAGACGCTTTAGGAGCTTGTGTGGGACAAAATGGCTATAGAGTCAATGTGATTGTCAACGAGCTTCATGGAGAAAAAATTGATGTCATCAACTGGAGCGACGACCCAAAGGAATTTATTGCGGCAGCATTGAGCCCTTCTAAAGTAGTGGCTGTTTCTATCAATGAAGAAGACCAAAGCGCCAAAATTGTTGTGCCGGATCATCAGCTTTCTCTTGCTATAGGAAAAGAGGGGCAAAATGCAAGGCTTTCTGCTAAACTTACAGGTTGGAGAATTGACATCAAAAGTGAAACACAGGCAAGAGAAACTAATTTTTTGCAAGAAGAAGAGTCTGTGGACGAAGCGGAGCAAGTGAAAAAAGCTTTTGAAGATACTTTTGAGGAATTGCAAGAAAAAACGCAACAACAAAATCAATCAATGGAATATGAGCAACAAGAACAAATGTAACAAAAAAAGGGGTGAGTTTCTATGAAGAAGCAAAGAAAAATTCCCTTAAGAAAATGCACAGGCTGTCAGGAAATGAAAAATAAAAAAGAATTGATACGCATTGTGCATAATGAAGCAGGTGAGTTTTTATTAGATGCAACGGGAAAAAAAGCAGGACGAGGAGCTTATATCTGTCCGAATTTAGAATGTTTAGAAAAAGCAAAAAAATCAAAAGGATTGGAACGTTCCTTTAAAGAAGCTGTTCCAAAAGAGGTTTATGAACAATTGGCAGAGCAATTGCGTGGTGAGATAAAAAATGAATAAAATATATTCTCTTTTGGGACTTTGCCAAAGAGCCGGAAAATTGATTTCCGGAGAAGTAGGCTCTCAACAAGCCATACAAAAAGGCAATGCAAAATTGCTTTTGCTGGCAGAAGATGCTTCGGCAAATACAAAAAAGAAATTTCAAAATAGTGCTGTATATTATCATATCCCATTGTATACCATAGGGACAAAAGAGGCTATTGGAGCGGCATTGGGCAAAGACAGCAGATCTGTTTTAGTTATAACAGAAGAAGGCTTTGCAAAAAGTATTGTACAAAAAATAAATCAAGCATAAAGAAGTAGTATATTGGAGGTGGAGCAATGCCTAAAGTTAGAATTTATGAGCTTGCAAAAATATTAAAAATTGAAAATAAAGAATTGATTGAAAAATTAAGAGAATTAGGGATTGAGGCAAAAAGCCACATGAGTGTTTTAACAGAAGAAGATGCAGAAGTGGTTATGGAAATGTTTGGCAATCAATTTTCTCAACAAAAACAAATACAAACAGCAGAAAAAAAAGAAATCATAGAAGAAACAGAAGAAGAATTTTTAGAAAAACAACCAAAACAAAAGATAAAAAAACAAGAGAATCAAAATGAGAAAAAAGGGAAAAATAAAAAAGAAAAACAATCCCAAAAACAACAACAAAAACCACAGCCGGAAGTAACCCAACCAGTACAAGAGGATGTGTCGGTAAAGTATATTGGTGAAAATCCTACTGTAAAAGAAGTGGCGGAGGTTCTTGAAAAAAATGCGGCTGAAATTGTAAAATGTCTTATGAAAAAAGGGATTATGGCAGGTATTAATCAAACAATTGACTTTGATACAGCTGTTGCCATTGCCGAGCAATATGATGTAATACTGGAAAAAGAACCGGAAAAAGATATTATGGAGGAAATCTTTGGAGAAGAAGAACAAGATGAAGAAAAAGATTTGGTAGAAAGACCTCCTGTTGTAGTGGTGATGGGACATGTTGACCATGGTAAAACATCTCTTTTGGATTCCATTCGTCACAGCAGTGTAACAAGCAACGAAGCAGGGGGAATTACACAGCATATTGGAGCTTATACAGTACAGATTGACGGAAAGCCCATTACATTTTTGGATACTCCAGGACATGAGGCCTTTACAGCAATGCGTATGAGAGGAGCGCAGATTACAGATATTGCTGTACTGGTGGTAGCGGCAGACGACGGCGTTATGCCTCAAACAATCGAAGCCATTAACCATGCGAAAGCGGCAGAAGTAGACATTATTGTTGCCATCAACAAAATGGATAAACCCTCTGCAAATCCTGAAAGAGTAAAACAAGAATTAACAGAATATGGTCTTTTGGCAGAGGACTGGGGTGGAGATACCATTTGCGTTCCTGTATCTGCTGTCAATAAAGAAGGCATCGACCAACTTTTAGAAATGATTATATTGGTAGCGGAAATGAAAGAATTGCGTGCTAATCCAAACAAAAAAGCAAGGGGAGCTATTGTAGAGGCGCAGTTGGATAAAGGAAGAGGAACTGTAGCAACTGTATTGGTACAAAGCGGTACTCTCCATGTAGGCGACCCTGTTGTAGCAGGCAGCGCGTATGGTAAAATCAGAGCCATGACGGACGATAAGGGAAGACGTGTGAAAAAAGCTGGTCCTTCCACCCCTGTAGAAGTACTGGGGCTTTCACAAGTGCCAACAGCAGGAGACAGCTTTTATGTAGCAGATAATGAAAAACAAGCAAGACAAGTAGCAGAAAGCATTATTGCCAAAAATAGAGAAAATCTGATTAAAGATACTCCTCAAAAAGTATCCCTTGACGATTTGTTTACACAGATACAATCCGGCAATGTGAAGGATTTAAATATCGTTGTAAAAGCTGATGTGCAAGGTTCTGTGGAAGCAGTTCGTCAAAGTTTAGAAAGGCTTTCTAATGAAGAAGTACGAATTCGCATCATTCATGGCGGCGTAGGAACCATTACAGAATCTGACGTGATGTTGGCGTCTGCTTCTAATGCCATTATCATTGGATTTAATGTACGACCTGAGCCTGCGGCAAAGCTTTTTGCCGATGAAGAAAAAGTAGACGTACGCCTTTACAGAGTGATTTATAATGCCATTGAAGATATTACGGCGGCTATGAAAGGTATGCTTGACCCTGTTTATGAAGAAAAAGTGCTTGGTCATGCAGAAGTACGTCAGCTTTTTAAGGCCTCTGGAGTAGGTACGATTGCAGGAAGCTATGTACTGGATGGAAAATTTGAAAGAAACTGCCAAGCAAGAATTACAAGAGATGGCATTGTGATATTTGAAGGGGATTTGGAAAGCTTAAAACGCTTTAAAGACGATGTAAAAGAAGTTGCGGCAGGCTATGAATGTGGTCTTGTATTTAAAAAATTCAATGACATCAAAGAAGGCGATATGGTGGAAGCATTTAAAATGGTAGAAGTGCCAAGATAATCACATAATGTTTAATGAATATATAGTTATTTTTGAACAATAAAGGGAAATCATTTATGGAAAATCAGTTAAAAATAAAATTAAAAAATAATGAACAAGTCATTGGTACTTTTTTTTCAATGGGCAATGCAGATATTTTGGAGTGTTTGGGGTATACTTCTCTTGATTATGTTATCATTGATACAGAACATGGACCTTTTGATACAGAAACGATAATGGACTTTGTCAGAGCGGCAGAATGTGTCAATTTGACCCCTATGATAAGAATTGCAGATGTAACCCATAAAGAAATACAAAGGGCTGTAGATAGCGGCGCAAAGGGTATTGTAATACCATATTTAAAAACATTAGACGATATAAAAAAGATTATAGAATTTGCAAAGTTCCCACCAATGGGAAACAGAGGATTTATACAGGGCAGAGCAAGTGGTTTTGGGTATAAGCAGTGGGCAAAGGATATCAATGAATGGATGGATATTTCTAATCAAGAACTTCTGGTATTGCCACAGTGTGAAACAGTACAATGTTTGGAAGTGATTGAACATATTGTAGAGATGGAAGGAATAGACGGTATCTTTGTAGGACCTTTTGACCTTTCCATTTCTATGGGAATACCTGCACAGTTTGAAAATGAAAGATTTTTGTCAGCATTAGAAAGAATTTTAAAGGCTTGCAAAAATGTTCATAAACCGGCTTTTATATTTTCGTCAGATATGAAAAATGCGCAAAAATATATGAAGTGGGGTTTTGATGGCATTGCTTATGGTATTGATACTGCTGTTGTGATAGAAGCATATCAAAATATTGTAAAACAAATTCGACAGATAAAATGATATTGTATAATTGATGTAAAAAGACAGGTGAATAATATGAAAAATAGTAATAGAATTTCTCGTATCAATGATGAGATATTAAAAGAAATTTCTCAGATTATACGTTTAGAGGTAAAAGACCCTCGCATTGGTTCTATGACAAGCGTTATTCGTGTAGATACAACGCCTGATTTAAAATATTGTAAAGTATTTGTTTCTGTGTTGGGAAATGAAGAAGAAAAACAAAGTGTCATGAAGGGGTTGAAAAATGCAGGAGGATTTATCCGTCATCTTTTGGCAGAAAGAGTGAACCTTCGTTTTACACCTCAATTGCAATTTAAGTTAGACGAATCTACAGAATATGCCATACACATGAGCCAGCTAATAGATCAGGTAGCAAAGGAAAGACAAGCAAGAGAAATCGGTGAAAAAAATGAATAATACATTTGAACAAATCAAACAAGTATTAAAACAATGTGATACCATTGCCATTGGAGGGCATCAAAACCCTGATGGCGATGCTATCGGAGCTTGTTTTGCATTAGCCTATGCGTTCAAAAAGCAAGGAAAAAAAGTAGCTGTACTTTTGGAGCAATTTGCAAAAAAATATGATATTATAGCAAAAAAGGAATTAATATTGCCCTTGGAGGAATACGATACTTTTCAGCCGGATGCTTTTGTAGCGCTGGACAGTGGAGATAAGGGACGATTGGGAGCGGCAGAAGTTGTTTTTGAAAGGGCAAAAGAAAAAATTAATATGGATCATCATGCCAGTAATACTTATTTTGGAGAATATAATTATGTAGACAGTAATGCTTCTTCTACAGCAGAGGTAGTATATACATTTTTGAGAGAAGATTTTTCATTTGATAAAGAGATTGCTTCTGCATTGTATGCAGGCATTTTATATGATACAGCCGGCTTTCGCCACAGCTCTACAAGCCCCTTTACTATGATGGCAGCGGCAGAATTGATGACATATCCTATTAATGCCAATCAGATTTATACAGCGTTTTTTGATAACAGAAGTTTTTCGGAATTAAAGATTTTGGCAAAAGCATTTGATAAAGCCGAAAGATATTTTAATCATGCTGTGATTTATACATCATTAACAAGCAAAGAGATTTTACAGTGTCATGGAAGTAATAAGGAAGTAGATGCTGTGGTCAATTTTATAAAAGGCGTAGAAGATGTAAAAATTGCTTGTTTTTTATATGAAAAGGCGGAAAATGAAGTAAAGGCAAGTTTTCGGTGCGCAAATGGTTTTGATGTGTGTAAATTAGCCCAAAACTTTGGAGGCGGTGGTCATGTTAAAGCGGCCGGTTGTACCATCTATGGTTCAATAGAGCAAGCGTGGGAAAAAATATACCAGCAGCTGGAAAAGTTGTTTTGAGGAGGACTGTACTTTGGACGGCATTTTTAATATTTATAAAGAAAAAGGGTTTACTTCCCATGATGTGGTAGCCATAGTACGTAAAACAATACGCCAAAAAAAAGTTGGACATACCGGAACATTGGACCCGGAGGCGGAGGGCGTGCTTCCTATCTGTGTAGGCAAAGCAACCAGAATTTCCGATGACATTATGAAAGGAAAAAAGCGGTATCAAGCTGTTGTGACATTAGGAGTTACAACAACAACCCAAGACGCCTCCGGAGAAATTGTCCAAAAAAAAGAATTTGTTTTTGAACCGGAAAAAATAAAACAAACAGTAGCCTCTTTTATAGGTACTTATGAACAAATTCCGCCTATGTATTCTGCCGTTAAAGTCAATGGAAAAAAATTATATGAATTGGCGAGAGAGGGAAAAGAAATTGAAAGAAAAGCAAGAAAAATTACGGTTTTTGATGCAAAAATAACAAAAATGATGCCTCCTGACCAGTTTGAAATGGATATAATATGTTCAAAGGGCACCTATGTTAGAACCATTTGTGCAGATATTGGCAAGAAGTTAGGATATGGTGCGCATATGGCCTCTCTTTTGCGTACAGCTTCCGGCAGATTTTCATTAGATACAGCCATTTCTTTAGAAAAGCTTAAGCAACTGGCACAAACACAGCAGCTGCAAAATGTTCTTGTGCCTTTGGAAAATGCATTGGAAGGTTATGGCAGTATTGTTGTAGCACAAAAAGCTTCAAAGCTGTTACATAACGGCGGTAAAATATACGAATACTTTTTTGAACAAACAAAAGGCGATGTTTTATTAGGCAAAAAAGTATTGGGCTATGACAGTAATCAAACACTCGTCGGTATTTATGAAATCATAAAAGAGGAACAAAAAAATAGGCTATGTATGAAGCCTTTAAAAATATTGCTTTAAAGGAGTCTATTATGAAACACATTACAGATACAAATATTGTACAACAACAGCCTACGGCAGTGACAATAGGCAATTTTGACGGTCTTCATATGGGACATAGAGCGTTGATAGAATTAACAAAACAGTTTGCAAAAGAGGAAAATTTAAAAAGCGTTGTATTGACATTTTCTCCACATCCTATGTTTGTTTTTGGAAAAAAGCCGGATTTTGCACTTGTGATGTCGCCTTCTGAAAAAGAATATATGATGAAGAAAATGGGAATAGATATTTATATTGAATATCCTTTTGATAAAGAATTTGCCTCTATGTCTCCGGAAGCATTTGCCTGTGATTTGATATTTGACCAATTAAACTGCAAAGTGCTTATTGTAGGAGAAAATTATAAATTTGGAAAAAACCAAGCAGGGGATTATAATTTGTTAAAAGTATTGGGAGAGCAAAGAGGAGTAAAAGTGATATATGTGCCTTCTGTGCTTTTTGAAGGCGACAGAGTCAGCAGTACAAGAATACGCCAATGCTTAAAACAAAAAGATTTGGAAATGGCAAACCGTATGCTGACAATTCCTTATTTTATATTGGGAGAGGTGACTCAGGGAAAAAAATTGGGCAGAACCATTGGCTTTCCTACTATCAATATAAAAGCGCATTACAAAAAGCTTTTTCCGCCTGATGGCGTTTATGCCACAAAAACGCTGCATAAAGGAAATATGTATTATGGTGTAACCAATATTGGAAAAAATCCTACTGTTGACGGAACAGACAGAGTAGTAGAAACATATCTTTTTGATTTTCACAAAATGGTGTATGGCGACATGATACAAACTTATTTTTTTGAATTTATCAGAAGTGAACAAAAATTTTCTTCTGTGGAAGAACTTCGCCAGCAGATGGAAAAAGATGCAGATAGTGCGAGAGATTATTTTAATTCTGAAAAATATGATTTTTGGAGAGCAAAATGCTGACACTCAAAAAAGATACTTGCCAAGAAAATAAAAATATGATACACTAAAATGGTTGTAAAACCAATGCCCAGTATTTGGAAGCTCCGACCATTTACTTAGCTTTTGGGGATACCAAACACTAAAGTTTATTTTTTTAAGGAGGATTATTACATGGCAGAAATTAACAAACAAGAGATTATTGCAAAATATGGAAGAACACCATCTGACACCGGTTCTCCGGAGGTACAGATTGCTCTTTTGACAGCAAGAATCACATTATTAACAGACCACTTAAAAATACACAAAAAAGACCATCATTCCAGACGTGGTCTGCTGAAAATGGTTGGTCAAAGACGTGGTCTTTTGAACTACCTTAAAAATAACGATATTACAAAATATCGTGAACTTATCAGCGATTTAGGTCTGAGAAAGTAAGATGCAAAAACAGTAGAGAGGAGCCTTTCCTCTCTATTCTATTATAAAAAAATATTCAAAAAAGAAGCGTCACTATAGATTTCCAGCTTTATAAATATAAATCAATTTTTTGCCAGAAGCATTGACTGATTTTTTATAAAATATTTTTTGTGAAAGAAATTTGACTTAGGTATAAAATAATCAATAAAAAGACTATATTTATAAAGCTGAAGATCTATGGTGCGGAAAATAAAAGAGAAAAGGAGATTTTGTATGTATAGAACCTATTCTATGGAATTAGCAGGAAGAACATTGACTGCTGAAATTGGCAGAGTGGCAGAACAGGCAAACGGCGCTGTATTGCTTCGTTATGGAGATACAGTTGTGCTTGTAACAGCTACAGCCTCAGATGAACCAAGAGAAGGAATTGATTTTTTTCCATTGAGTATTGATTATGAAGAAAGGCTTTATGCTGTTGGTAAAATTCCGGGAGGATTTATCAAAAGAGAAGGAAGACCTTCTGAAAAAGCCATTCTCACTTCCAGATGTATTGACAGACCATTGCGTCCTCTTTTTCCAAAAGATTACAGAAATGATGTTTCTATTGTAGCAACAGTAATGTCTGTCGACCAAGACTGTTCTCCGGAAGTAACGGCAATGATTGGGGCGGCTTTAGCATTGAATATTTCCGATATTCCTTTTACAGATCCTGTGGGTTCTGTAAACATTGGCTATTGTGATGAAAAATTGGTTGTTAATCCAACAGCAGAACAAAAAGAAACAACATTACTTTCTTTGACAGTATCCTCTAAAAAAGATAAGGTTATGATGATTGAAGCGGGAGCTTATGAAATTTCTGATGAATTGATGCTTGAGGCAATTCGTTTGGCTCATGAAGAAAATGGAAAGATTGTAAAATGGATAGAAGAAATCGTCGCAAAAGAAGGAAAAGAAAAAGCCCCTTATCAAGAGCATACCATTGCAGAAGCTGTTTATAATATGATTTCTGATTACATTACAGACAGCCGCATGGAAGAAGCGGTTTATGCAGAAAAGAAACAAGATAGAGACGCCAAAATCAAAGCCATTACAGAAGAAGTGAATGAAGCGTTGACACAAAAGCTGATACAAGAAGTGGGAGAAGAAACAGATATTGCTTTACTCATTGATGAAACGATATATCAATTTGAAAAAAATACTGTAAGAAGAATGATTTTGAGAGAGCACAAACGCCCTGATGGTCGCGGTATTGAAGAAATCCGTCCTCTTTCGGCGGAAATTGATATTTTGCCAAGAGTACATGGTTCTGCTCTTTTTTCTAGAGGACAAACACAGGCTTTGACGGTTACAACATTGGGAGCTATTGCAGAAATGCAAAAATTGGACGGATTAGATGAAACAGAAACCTACAAAAGATACATTCATCATTACAATTTTCCAGGATTTTCTGTAGGAGAGGCAAAGTCTTCCAGAGGTCCGGGGCGTCGTGAAATAGGACATGGGGCTTTGGGAGAAAGAGCATTGCTCCCTGTGATACCAAGTGAAGAAGAATTTCCATATGCTATCAGACTTGTTTCTGATATTTTAAGCTCCAACGGGTCTACTTCACAAGCAAGCATATGTGGGTCTACATTATCGTTAATGGCGGCAGGGGTTCCTATTAAAAGACCGGTTGCCGGCATTTCTGTAGGGCTTGTGACAGGAGATAGCGATGATGACTTTATTGAAATTACAGACATTCAAGGGTTGGAAGACTTTTTTGGAGATATGGATTTCAAAGTAGCCGGTACGCACAAAGGCATTACAGCAATACAAATGGATATGAAAATAAAAGGGCTTACATTTGAAATGATTGAACAGGCTTTGGCTCAAACAGCTCGAGCAAGAGCATATATTTTAGACGAAGTAATGGCAAAAGCCATTGCGGAGCCTAGAAAAGAGCTTTCTCCTTATGCGCCTAAAATTGCTACTATGACCATTGATGCAGAAAAAATTTCTGAAGTCATTGGCACAAGGGGAAAAGTGATTAAAAAAATTATTGAAGAATCCAACTGTGAAATTGACACAGAAGATGATGGCAGAATATTTATAAAAGGAAAAGATACGGAAGGTATTCAAAGAGCCATTGATATGATTTCTGCCATTGTGATGGAACCGGAAGTGGGAAAAACATATAGCAGTACGGTTGTAAGAATTATGAATTTTGGCGCATTTGTGGAAATTGCACCAGGAAAAGAAGGACTTGTGCATATTTCAAAATTGTCTACTCAGAGAGTAGCAAAAGTAGAAGATGTGGTAGCTGTAGGAGATGTGGTAAGAGTAAAACTGATTGAAATCGACGCCCAAGGCAGGTTAAATCTTTCTATCAAAGATGCAGATAAATAAACATAACAATAGGGTTGCATACACATATGCACAGATATTTTTCTGGCTGTTGTTGCAACCTTTTTTGTGTATAAATATTAAAAATTTGCCAATGATAATCATAATATGACGGTTCTGTTGATTTAATATAAAAATGTAGAAAAGACTTTTAACAATACAATCATAAAAAAGAGTATACAAATAAAAGCGAACACCTGAAAAAATGTTTTAAAATAAAAAACAGTATTTTACTTGTTTTTAAGAGTATGCAATATCGGCAACAGATGCAGATGTTTGTCCGAACAAAGAACAATGGCTATGTATAAATTATAATAAAATAAAAAATTAGAAATGATATCCAAAGCAGATTCAAAACAATGGAATCTTTTTTGGTTTTGTACCAAGCTTTAAAAGTTTTATGAAAAGATTTTATCACATGATTGCTAATATTATTACAAAAGGAATCATAAACATGACGTTTTGATTTGGAATAGACAAACATAAGCGGGATATGATAAGCATCAAGACGAATACTTCATCAGTTACTGGAACAACCGGAGGTTCTGCTCAGCCAATGACGAGGTTCCTCCCATGCTAAAACACAGACAGTATTATGAGGCTTTGGAACTGGCAGCATAGTCAGTGGTATCTTTGAGAAAAATATGTTGACAATATCAATCTGTAACAATGGTAACAGGGTCTGCATTTGTGATATTGGGTGACTTTTTAAAGAAGGTAAGAGCAGTATTGTTTCTCTTGCACTAAACAAGCAAAAAGCAATCACAATCCTTGTTTTAGAATCCGGCAATATGCAAAGATAATGCGGCTGTCCTTTGATTTTAATATCCGTTTCGTGGGTATGCAGATCGGCTTTTTGCAGAAGGAAACAAGAAATGGTTCTGAAAAAGGAGCAAAATGAAGAATCCAATGATAAATACAAATGTGAGAAACACCAATCAATATATGCTTGTTTCATAATCTTTGTATCTGTCTAAAAGAGCAGTAAGTTTCAAAGTAAAGCGTAAGAGTATATAAAATAATATTTGGTGCAAAACAAAATCTTTTAAAAGAAACCTTGGTAAAAGCAGAAAACTTCTTTTTACAAAAGTTGATTATAGGCACTTTAATAGAGTGACTAGAATTTTGAGAATGACATTTAAAAGGAATATAAGAGTCGTATTTGTGCCAAGTAAAAGTGTTTCTGCCACAAATAGGACATTTTGGATAGCTTTTGTGAGAAGTTTTTATTTTATTAAGTTTTTAAGTAAACGTATGGCAACATTTGCGACAAATATATTTATTTATATTTTCCATAACGATAAAGGCAATGAGGACAAGAAATAATAAAATATTTAAAGATAATTTTTATATTTATGCATAGTAACAGTTCCTTTCCGGAAGAAAATGTTTTTGTTATAATTTTATTATATTTTCAATAAGGAGTTGTTGCTTATATCATTTTAATGTAACAGAATTAATATGACTGATAGGAGAATGGATATGGTAGTGATAAAAAAATTGGATAATGGCGTGCGTGTAGTACTGGAAGAAATAGAGTATGTCCGCAGTATTTCTTTTGGTATTTGGGTAAGAAACGGCTCTCGTAATGAACAGCCTGAAAATAATGGTATGTCGCATTTTATAGAACATATGCTTTTTAAAGGGACTGAAAATAGAACAGCAAGGCAAATAGCACAGGAGATGGACGCTGTGGGAGGGCAGATTAATGCCTATACTACAAAAGAATATACTTGCTACCATACAAAAGTGCTGGATACGCATTTTGATAAAGCATTAGACGTGATGAGTGATATGTTTCTAGGCTCTCGTTTTTCTCAGGAAGATATTCAAAAAGAAAGAAATGTGATATTAGAAGAAATCAGTATGTATGAAGATGCACCGGAAGAACTGGTACATGATGCTTTACAAGAGGCTATTTGGAAAGACTGTAGCTTGGGACAGCCTATACTAGGTACTGCTGAAACAATTTCAAAGTTTGACACTGCAAAAATGAAAAATTTTTTTCAAAAACAATATCATACACAAAATACTGTGATTGCCGTGGCAGGACATTTTGATACAGAAGAAATGCTTTCTAAATTAAATCAATCTTTAGGACAATGGCAAAGAAAAACGGATTTTGTATTTTATGATACCAAAACCATTTATACGCCTCAAATCGTTAAAAAAGAAAAAGAAATCGAACAGGTACATTTATGTATGGCTTTTCCAGCGTTAGAAAGAGACCACCCTCAAAAATATGCCCTTGCTGTATTTAATACCATATTTGGAGGTGGAATGAGTTCTCGTCTTTTCCAAAAAATAAGAGAGGAACATGGACTAACGTATACCATATATAGTTATACATCAGCTTATGTAGACAGTGGCATGTTTTCTATTTATGGAGGAATGAATCCGAATCAGACAGAGAAAGTTGTTTCACTTGTTTGTGATGAAATAAGAGATTTGAAAAAGAATAAAATTTCTCAAGAGTTAATTGATGTCACAAAAGAGCAGATAATAAGTAATTTTATTATAGGAAAAGAAAGTACGGTTAATTTGATGACAGCTTCCGGGGCTTCGGTGCTTTTAAGAGGCTTTGTGCAAGACACAGATAAAATATTAGAACAAATTCAAAAAATTACGGCAGAAGATATTCAAAATATGATAGAAAAAATATTTGTAAAAGAAAA
>DVLQ01000017.1 GCA_018715395.1 Candidatus Coprocola pullicola
AAGAACAAAAAAGAGGATTTATAGAAGTAAAAGGGGTCACATTGGAAGAAAATGCCGTTGGGCTATTTCCGGACGCTCCTACTCAAAGAGGAACAAAGCATATTTATGAATTGATACAGGCAAAAAAAGAAGGATACGAAGCCAATATATTATTTTTGATACAAATGCAGGGCGTTGATTCTATGCGCCCTCATTGGAAAAGAGATGTAGATTTTGCAAATGCGTTGCAACAAGCACAAAAACAAGGAGTTGCAATATTGGCATATGATTGTATTGTAAAAGAAGACAGTATTTGTTTGGCAAAAAAAGTCCCTTTTTTTATAAAATAATTTTTAAAATAGATTTAACAAGGGTTTTACAAATCAAAAAAGAAATTATGGTATATTAAAAAAGCTATCAAAAAGTGTGGTGAAAAATGTGGTTTTTGCTTTAGGAGAACAGCTTTTGGATATGGAATTAGAAAAAGCCATTGTAGAAAAGATACCTTCTGTAATTTTGACAAGAACGCAAAATTGCAGAGAAATACTGAAAAAAACAGCAATGCAATATGAAGGCGACGTGAATTTAAACGAAATTTATTTTTGTCAAGTGGAAACACAACAGGAATATTTATATGGTGCTTTTTCCATTGTGCATTTAGAAGATATTTTGGCAAAACGTTATAGTATTATGTTTTTTTTAAATGAAAATTATATTGTGATTGTAGATGACAGCGATTTTTCATTACATTTGATTCATAGCATACAAAAAAACAAAATACATCAAGGAGAAACAAAAGAGCAATTTCTTTACAACTTTATATCAGAGTTTTTAAGCAGAGATATGATACAATTGGAAGAATTTGAACGTAGCATTATGAAATTGGAGGAAGAAGTAACTCAAGGAAAAACAGAACATTTTCAAAGTCGGTTGATGCCTGTTAGAAAAAAGCTGCTTTTGTTAAGAGGATATTATGACCAGTTAGCAGATGTGGGAAAAGAACTGGAAGAAAATGAAAATGGATTTTTTACAAAAAAACGTTTAAAATATTTTGGAACAGTAGCAGACAGAGCCGATAGAATGATGAATAAAACAATATATCTTTTGGAATATGCACAACAAGTAAGAGATTTATACCAGTCGGAAGTAGATGCAAAACAAAATAGAAATATGCAGTTTTTGACAGTGATTTCTACGGTTTTTTTTCCTTTAACAGTGATTACAGGCTGGTTTGGCATGAATTTTAAAAATATGCCGGAACTGGAAAATGGATATACTGCCATTAAGATATTGAGTATATGTATTGTGATTGTTTGTATTATTATTTTTAAAAAGAAAAAGATATTGTAATAGGGGGAAAAAGTATGAAAGACGAAAAAAGGATTTGTTTTGAAAATAGAGAATTATCTTGGTTACAATTTAATGAAAGAGTATTGGAAGAAGCGGCGGATAATGCTGTGCCACTTTGTGAAAGACTTTCTTTTTTATCTATTTTTCAAAGCAATTTAGATGAGTTTTTTATGGTAAGAGTAGGTTCTTTGCATGACCAAATGCTAGTTTCAAAAGAAGAAAGAGATAATAAAACAAATATGACAGCGCAAGAGCAAATTGCCGCTATATTAAAACGTACAAAGGAATTGGAAATCAAAAAAGACCAAATTTATTTTAAAATATTGGATTTGTTGGAAAAAGAAGGAGTGCATATCATCAATTTCCAATCTCTTTCTAAAAAAGAGGGAGAATATTTAGAACATTATTTTGAAAAAGAAATTGCCCCTTTGCTTTCCAGCATTGTGGTAGGAAAAAAACAACCCTTTCCTTTCTTAAAAAACAAAGAAATTTATGCTGTGGCAGTATTAAGTACAAAAAATGAAAAAGAAAAAATAGGTATTGTACCCTGTACGCAAGGAGTTTTTGAACGTTTAATTAAAATACCTTCCAGAGAAGGCAATTTTATGTTAGCAGAAGAATTGATACTACATTTTTTACCAAAGGTATTTAAAAACTATAAAATTAACGCAAAATCTTTGATCCGTATTACAAGAAACGCCGACATTGATACAGAACAGATGTATGATGAAGATTTAGACTATAGAGAACATATGGAAAAGGTAATCAAAAAAAGAAAAAAATTATCTCCGGTTCGTTTAGAATATACAAGAGAATTAGATGGTATTACAGTTGGAAAACTTTGTGCCTACATGAAATTAAAAAAAGAACAAACGTTTTACTCTCATGCGCCTATTGACTTGTCTTTTGTTTCTGATATTCGAGATTATTTGAGAAAAAATGAAAATCTATTTTTTGAAAGACGTGTGCCACAGCCTTCCACTTCTATAGATAGCAAAAAAAAGATGATAGAACAAATTGAACAAAAAGATATTTTACTTTCTTATCCGTATGAAAGTATGAAACCATTTTTAGTATTATTACATCAAGCAGCATTAGACCCTGATGTAGTTTCCATTAAAATGACATTATATCGTTTGGCAAAAGAAAGTAAAATAGTCAATGCATTGATTGAAGCGGCGGAAAATGGAAAACAAGTCGATGTTTTAGTAGAATTGAAGGCTAGATTTGATGAGGAAAATAATATTGAGTGGTCAAGAAGGCTGGAAGAAGCAGGATGTCATGTAATATATGGCTTAGATGATTATAAAGTCCATTCCAAGCTTTGTTTGATTACAATGAGAAAAAAAGGTAAAATAGAGTACATTACACAAATAGGCACAGGAAATTATAATGAAAATACAGCAAAGCTTTATACAGACCTTTCTTTGATGACAGCAAATACAGAAATTGGGCAGGAGGCTTCTGCAATTTTTCAAGCGATTGCATTAGGAGAAGTAGTGGAGGAGGTACAACATTTATTGGTTGCGCCAAAATGTTTGCAAAATAAAATATTGGATTTGATGAAAGAAGAAATAGAAAAGGCAAATAAAGGGGAAGAGGCTTATATTGGCATCAAAATCAATTCCTTGACAGATAAAAAAATCATTGAACAACTCATTAAAGCATCCTGTGCCGGTGTAAAAATTGAAATGATTGTACGAGGGATTTGCTGCCTACGTTCAAAAATACCGGGATATACAGAAAATATCAGAATCATAAGTATTGTAGGTAGGTATCTGGAGCATTCCCGTATTTTTATATTTGGAAAGGGAGAACAAGAAAAAATATACATTTCCTCGGCGGATTTGATGACAAGAAATACCATAAGACGTGTAGAAGTGGCGGCGCCTGTTTATGATACAGAAATAAAAAATAGAATTAGACAGATGTTTCAGACTATGCTTCATGATAACGTTAAAGCAAGAGAACAAATGGAAGATGGTTCTTATCAAAAGGTGAAAACGAAAGAAAAAATTCTTAATTCTCAAGAGTTTTTTTATGAACAGGCTTATCAAAAAGCAGGAAATCCTATTATAAAAAAAATAGAAAATGAAACAGAAAAAGAAGTATTTTTGGAAAAAGTAACAAATAAAAAAACAAATGTGGAAATAAAACAAAAACAACATAACCAAATCATAGAACAAAAACAACATGATTCTGCCAAAAACCATGAAGATAGTAGCAAAAAAGGAAATTCTAAAATGACTATTGGATATAGAAAATAATCATGACAGTTTTATAAAAACATGATACTATAAAAAAGTAATTTGTATTAGAAGGGCGGAGATTTTTTATGATGTATGGCGTCATTGACGTAGGCTCTAATACCATTCGTTTATGCATTTATGATGTGACAAATGGTGCAATACAACCCATGTTTAACAATAAAACAACAGCAGGACTGGCGGCTTATGTAAAAAAGGGAAAGATGACAAAAAAAGGAATCAAAAAAGCTTGTGATGTACTCAGCCACTATAAAGAAATGGTACAGCACTTGCCATTAGAAGAGCTTTTTGTATTTGCAACAGCATCTTTAAGAAATATTTCCAATACAGATGAAGCGTTACAAGTGATTTTATCAGAAACAGAGCTTTCTGTAGATGTTTTGACCGGATATCAAGAAGCCACGTTTGACTTTATTGGCGCGGCTCGTTCTATGCATTTAAACAAAGGCATTTTATTGGATATTGGCGGAGGAAGTACAGAAATACTGGTTTATGAAAGAGGAGAAATACAAAATGCAGTTAGTTTGGCATTTGGTTCCCTTTCTATATATTCTAATTATGTAAAGGATTTGTTTCCCACTAACAAAGAGAAAAAACAGATAGAAGAAGCGGTGTTGGCAGAATTAAAAAAAGTAAAATTTTTAAATAATAAAACATTTGATGTGATGATTGGTATTGGAGGCTCTATTCGAGCCACAAAAAATATGAATAATGATATGTTTGAATTATCTAGAGAAAATAACATTATTTTTGCGGAAAATGTTTCTGAGCTATTAAAAGAATTGAAAAACAGTGAAAAAGAAACATTAAAAAGGGTATTAAGAACATCACCTGACCGTGTTCATACATTACTGCCGGGAATGATGATTATGGATACGGTTTGTCAATATGTAAAGTGCAGAAATATTGTAGTCAGTCCATATGGGGTACGAGAAGGATATTTATATCAAAAGCTGTTTCCAATGGATAATATCAAATAAAAGTATAATGGATTATAGTAAAAAGGGGAGAATTTTTTTGGGATACAAAATGATTGTATTAGACTTAGACGGTACGCTGACCAATTCTAAAAAGGAAGTTTCCAAAAGAAATATAGAAGTACTGCAAAAAGCAATGCAGATGGGAATCATTGTTGTATTGGCGTCAGGCAGACCAACAAGAGGCGTTATGCCTATTGCTGAAATGTTGGAACTGGAAAAAAATAATGGCTGTATATTATCTTTTAATGGCGGTAGAATCATTGATGTGACAACGGGAGAATGCTTATTTCAAATGGATATACCTGAAGGGTGGCTAGAGAAAATATATCATTTATCAAGAAAATGCGATGTTGGATTACTAACTTATGAAGGATTTGACAAGTTAATTACAGAAGATGACAATCCATATATACAATTAGAATTGCGCATAAATCAAATGCAAAGAGTGACGCCGGAAAGCATTACAAAATATGTTACATTTCCTGTGCCCAAATATTTGTTGACAGGAGAACCAGAAGTAATTGAAAAAGCAGAACCTCTTTTTAAACAAATGCTGGGAGAAAATTTGAATGTATTTCGTTCAGACCCATATTTTTTAGAAATTTTGCCCCCCAAAATTGATAAAGCATATTGTTTGGAAAAGCTGATTGAAAAATTAAATATCTCCAAAGAAGAGGTAATTGCTTGCGGAGACGGATATAATGATATTAATATGATAAAATTTGCCGGACTTGGCGTGGCAATGGAAAATGCAAATGACCAAGCAAAAGCGGTAGCAGACTATATTACATTGTCTAATGACAATGATGGTATAGCCCATGTGGTAGAAGAGTTTATATTCAAGGCATAAAAGTGTTGGCGTTAAAAAATAAAAATAGGCTATGGAAAAAATCCATAGTCTATTTTTTTGGTATCAAAACCCCTAATGCTACTAGGGGTAAATAAAATACTTTCATATATAAAACTTCCTAACTATAATTTTAGAATGAAGATTTGGAGAATGCATTACAAAAACAAATTAAAAGGCTTTTTACATAAAAATGAAATAAAAAGTATTGTATATTCCAAATATAGACACCAATATTATATAATGTTTGCACTAAAATATAGAAAAAAGCCATATAGAAAGAATGAAGAGCAAATATCGTATAAATTATGAGAAAATTGTACGAAGAAAAAAGGTTGAAAGCATTGAAGTACAAGCCTGTCCAGACCATATTCATATGCCAGTGAGTATACCACTATATCTGAGTATAGCACAGTTTTTAGTGTTTTTCAAAGCAAGAGTAGGTTGATGATATTGGATAGGAATGCTAATTTGAAATATAGATAGGGCAGAAGGAACTTTTAGGCGAAAGCAGATTTTGTAGATATAGTAGGATGAAATGAAAAGGCAATAAAAAAATATATAAAAAGAAGATTATACAGCATCAAATATTATGAAAAGGGGACACAGACCTGTTTATGGGTAGTAGAAAAGAAATAGAGCAAAACAGATAATCACTTTTAGTGGCTGCCTGTAATGGTCGATACCTCTTTAATATTGCCTTTTAGAGAATGAGTATGTAATCTTGGTTGTTCAAATAACTAGTTTACTAAAGCTTTTGATTACTTTAGTACAGAATTTCTGATGACAGGTTTTGGTAATCGGTTGTTCTGTGGATAAGATAAAAACTTAGACAAAAGCATATTCTTTGATGTAAAATAAGCAGTTTTAAGCTTTAGCTATTTTACAAAAAAAGGATGATGCTCTATGAACAAAATGAGTGTACAAAGTATCCTATTGTTTTTACTTCAAAACACAAAAGGAAAATCATTTGTTCTAAATTGTATAAAAATAATAAAAGATTTGTACAAATGAAAAGCAATAGGAATCATAGAAAGGCACATTATGCCGAAGTAGAAAAAAAGGAGTCTATCCTCCTTTATGGGATAAAAGTGCAATGAGGATATTCAGTGAATATGCAAAATTTGAAATAGAAATTTGTGGCGATACTGTGTGAGTACGATTAGACTGAATACAGCCACAATTCAAAAATACATAAGAGAACAAAAAAACAATACCAAATCCAATATAATCTAAACAAAAAAATAAAAAGACTCTTTTAAGGACAGTAAAGAATTATAGTCTGAAGATTTGAATAAAGTGAAAGCCAACGTCTAAAGAATAAACAGGACGTTGGCTATTTTTTACAAACCTTTATAGAGGGTTGGAGCAAACTACGCTTTTTAGGAGTAGATTTTATAATAATTCTATGTCTGCCAATTCTTTAGCAGGCAAAGCACGAGCAGAACTTTTAACAAATTTTTTCACTTCTGACGTGGCACGATTGATTGGAATGTTGGTACCGGCTCCGGCTACACAGCCGCCTGGACAGCCCATGCCTTCTATCAAACAACCGTCCATTTTGCCTGTTTTTGCCATCATTAATATTTTTTTGCATTCGGCTAATCCTTCTGCATGTTCTATCAATACGTCTACATCAGGATAATATTCATTGATACATTGTTCAATGGCGTCTGCAACACCGCCGGCAACAGCATAGCCACGACCGGCTCCAGTAGCATCGTCCATTTCTACTTCCTTGTCAAATGTTGCCAGATCAATGTCTTTTGCTTCAAACATAGCAGCCAATTCTTCAAATGTAATGACAAAATCTACATCACTACGCACACTTTTTCTGGAGGCTTCCAATTTTTTGGCGGCGCATGGACCTATAAATACAACTTTGGAATCTGGATGTTTTTGCTTTATCGTTCTGGCAGTAGCAACCATAGGAGTTAAAGCATTTGAAATTTCATCAATAATTTCAGGGAAATATTTTTTTGCCAGCATAGACCATGAAGGACAACAAGACGTTAAAAGAAAAGGTAATTCTCCGGAAGCTACTTTTTCTACATAATGATGCGCCTCTGTAGCCGCTCCAATGTCAGCGCCGATGGCCACTTCATATACATGAGAAAAACCTAGTTCTAACAAAGCGGCTTTGATTTTTCCGGTACAAACATTGGGACCAAATTGTCCAACAATAGCGGGTGCTACTTCTGCAATAACATTATCATTGTTTTTCATAGCTCGAATGAGCTGGAATATTTGAGATTTATCGGCAATAGCGCCAAAAGGACAACTTACCATACACATACCACAGGAAACACATTTGTCCGGATTGATACGAGCTCGTCCCAGATCATCGCTTTCGATAGCGTTTACACCGCAAGCAGTAGCACAAGGGCGTATTTTTCTTGCAATGGCGTCATAAGGACAACTGGCTTTACATTTACCGCATTTAATGCATTTTTCTTGATCGATAAAAGAACGTCCCTTTACCATTGAAATAGCGTCTTTTGGACAAACCTCTTGGCAAGGATGCGCAACACAACCGCGGCATTGGTCACTGACTTCATATTTATTAACATCACAGGCATCACAAGCAGATGGAATGACTTGCATAAGAGGCGGCTCATAATATTTTTCAGCGATATTGCTTTCTTCTAACCCGCTTGTGATATGAACAGGCTGATCTTCTGGACGCAAAGACATACCCATTGCTAAACGAACACGCTCAGAGGCAATGGCTCTTTCGCGATAGATACTTTCCCTATAGTGGGGGGTATCTCCAGGAGAGATAATATAAGGAATTGCTTCAATATCGTCATTAATGTTTTCGGATACATAGGCAACTTTTGCGATTTCTTTAAAAACTTGCTTACGCAATCTAGTAACAGGAGTGTCAAGACCACGCATAAACATACCTCCAATATATTCTTTTTAAAATTTTTTTGATTTGTTTTTCTTAGATATTATAACATATAGTTGTATACTTTATAAAGTGTTCTGTAAAAATTTTTTTGTATTTGGTGGAATGTTACATATAATATAAATTTTGTACATAAATTTATACTATTCAGTAGAAGGAGGGTCTTTATGAAAAAAAGGAAAATAAGGTATATTTGTTTTTTTATGGCATTGCTTTATAGCATTATGATGATTGTAACTCCTATATTTGCTCAAAATAATGAAAATGTAACAGATTTGGGATTACAGTCTAAAAGTGCTGTATTGATGGAACCGGAAACAGGCACTGTATTGTATGAAAAAAATAGTCATGAAAAATTGCCTCCTGCTAGTGTAACGAAAGTTATGACGTTGCTTTTGATATATGAAGCACAAGCAAATGGAAAGTTTTCATGGGAAGATATGGTGACAGTTAGTGAACATGCAGCTTCTATGGGAGGATCTCAAGTGTTTTTGGAACCTCAAGAACAGCAAACAGCAAGAGATATGACAAAATGTATTGCCATTGCCAGCGCCAATGACGCCGCTGTTAGTATGGCAGAATTTGTAGCGGGAAGTGAAGAAGCTTTTGTGGAAAAAATGAATGCAAAGGCAAAAGAATTGGGGATGAACGATACAACGTTTGTAAATGCTTGCGGACTGGATGCAGATGGTCATGTGACAAGCGCTTATGACATTGCACTCATGTCAAGGGAGCTGATTACAAAATATCCTGAAGTGTTTGAATTTACAAAAACATGGCAAGATAGTATTACACATAAAACAAGAAAGGGAGAATCAGAATTTGGTTTAACCAATACCAACAAATTGTTAAAGTGGTATCCGGAATATGCAACAGGATTAAAAACCGGTTCTACAGGAAAGGCGTTGTATTGTTTATCCGGTACGGCGGAAAAAGATGGTTTACAACTGATAGGCGTTGTTATGGCGGCTCCTGATTTTAAAATTCGTTTTCAAGAAGTGATTAAACTTTTTGAATATGGTTTTTCTCAGTATGAAATGAAAAAAGGCTTTCCAAAAGGAGAGATTGTAGGAAATGTTGCAGTATATAAAGGAGCAGAAGATACTGTAGAAGCAGTTGTAAAAGAAGAAATTTCTATGTTGGGAAAAAAGGGAACAGAAACAGAAATAGAAACAAAGACGGAATTGCTGCCTTCTATCAAGGCTCCTTTTAAAGCAGATACAAAGGTGGGAGAATTGATATATTTAATCGATGATGTAGAAGTAGGAAGATGTGACTTAGTAACAGCAAAAGCCATGGAAAAAACCACTGTAAAACAGATGTTACATAGATTATTCCAAAAATGGTGTTTATAAATATAATGAATAAAAAGACAGCTTATAGTATATGAGCTGCCTTTTTTATATAAAAATTAGCTGATTTTAAATATAAAAAATGTAATATTGATTTTTATAATAAAATTATGTATAATAAAAATTGGTAAAAAATGCATGTTAAGATTTTGTAAAGATTACAGAAAATACGTGACAAAGATAATGATATATTTTGCTTATTATATATTTTTTTCTGAAAGATAAAGAAAATATTTTACATAATAAAAATATACAAGGTGAAAAAATACTGTTAAATGATAGATAATGCTATGAAATGTATTGTGATAAATTACCAAATAGTTAAAAATAAAATGGATATAAGAGGAGGGAAAAGACAGTTTTTTGCGGCAATTTTTGTCACTATATGTTAAAAAATGGATATGATTGTGCATGCAGTATAATATTAAGAGAGGAATTAAAGAATGAGAAATTTAAGCGTAAGAAAAAAATTACTGGTAGCCTTTAGTACTATTTTTATAATATTTTTATGTACTATTGCTTTTTCCTATTTCGCAATAGCAACTATTTCAGAAAATTATCGTAAATTTCAAGAAGAAAGCTATCAAGCGGAGACAAAACTCTATAATTTAAGACTTCAAATGAATTTGGGTATTAAAAATGTAGCTTTTGCCGTAGCTACAAGAAACGTGGATTTAAGCCGTGACTATGCTGAAAAAGCAGACGCTTATTTACAAGAAGTAAAAGAAATTATTAATTGGTTCGAAACTGATTATAATGGAGATATTTCTAAAATTTTACAATATCAGCAGATGATGAATCAAACACAAGATTTAAGACAACAAATGGTTGCAGATGCAATAGAAAGTACAGAAGAAAGCAGTCTTAGAGCATTAGAAGCTTTAAATGAGTATAACGCAGAAATAGAACAAGCAGGAGAAGTAATTGACGCCTTTGCAAATGAATTGGCGACAGAAAGTGCTCAGGAATTTAAAAGTGCTCAGCAGACAAAAATGATTATTACAATGATACAAGTAATTTTGGCTTTACTGGTGATTATGATAACCATTTTTATGACTATAAAAGTATCAAGAGCCTTGTTAGAGCCAATTAAAGAAATTGAAAAAGGGCTAAAAAAAATGCAGTCCGGCAATTTTGATGTTGAAGTCATTTATCAATCGCAAGATGAACTTGGAAGCATGGCGGAAAATATGAGAAATTTTGTAAAAAGCATTCAGGATGTTTTAGATGACCAAATTTATATTATGGAAGAAATGTCTCATGGCAACTTTGCAGTAAAAAGTAAACAAAAAGAAATATACATAGGAGAATTTCAAACGATATTACGTGCGGTAGAACAAATCTGTTCTCGTTTAAGCCATACTTTTTCACAAGTATATGATTCTGCGCAACAAGTCTTGGCAGGCAGTAATCAAGTAGCTTGCGGAGCGCAAAGTTTGGCGCAAGGAGCAACAGAGCAGGCTTCTTCTGTGCAAGAGTTGGCGGCAACGTTGGCGGATGTTTCCGGGCAGATAAAACAAACGGCTGAATTTTCGGAAAACTCCAATAAACAGACTTTAAAAATTCAACAAGAAGCAAATGAAAGTAATCGACAAATGCAACAAATGCAATCTGCAATGAATGATATCAGCGCCACATCCGGTGAAATCAGCAGTATTGTAAAGACCATTGAAGACATTGCCTTTCAAACAAATATATTGGCTTTAAACGCCGCTGTGGAGGCGGCTCGAGCAGGCATGGCGGGAAAAGGTTTTGCAGTGGTGGCAGATGAAGTGAGAAACTTGGCAAGCAAAGTTGCTGACGCCTCAAAAAATACTTCTACTTTGATAGAACGTTCTTTAGAGGTAGTGGAAAAAGGAAGACAATTTTCAGATAAAACAGCACAATCCATTACAAAAGTGATTTCAGGTATTGACGCTGTGACAGACAGCATTAATCATATTGCTGATGCGGCTGCAACACAAGCTTATTCTATTGAACAAATTAATATTGGTATTGAACAAATTTCAAATGTTGTACAAACCACTTCTGCTACATCAGAACAAAGCGCCGCTTCCAGTGAAGAATTATCCGGGCAGGCACAAATACTTCAAAAATTACTTTCTCAATTTCAATGGGAATCTAAAGGGCAAGAATATCAACATGATACAGTACATACCACAATGTCGGAAGAGTATTTTGAACAAGAAAATGCTGAAAACAAATATTGATACTATATGGTAATAGTAGGGATACAAATGATAAAAACATTTGTATCCTATTTTTATGATATAAAATGATTATAATTTGTAAGATTTTTCAATATACTATGGATGTTTTTAAAAAAATTTGATATGATAAAACAAGTCATTGTTTTGAAAAAGATTCTGTTAACTTAATATGAAAATAAAAATACAAAAAAAATTTTAAAAATATAATTCCCAAAAAGAGTATATAAATAAAAGCGAACACCTGAAAAAATTTTTTTAAAATAAAAACTGGTGTTTTGCTTGTTGTTGAGAGTATGTAACATCTGCAACAGAAGCAGATGGTTGTCCGGACAAATAAGAATGGCTATGGATAATAATGATAATAAAATAAAAAATTAAAAATGATATCCAAAGCAGATTCAATACCTATAATTATTTTTTCTATAACGATAAAGGGGGATGAGAAAAATAATAAGAATAGGAAATAGCAAAATCTTTAAAAGTAAATTTTATATTTATGCATAGTAACAGCTTCTTTCCGGTAGAAACAGTGTTTTAGTTCATTTTATAGTACTTTCAATAAGGAGCCGTTGTCTATAGTATTTTAATATAACAGAATCTTTAAAAAAGAAAGGAGATTGATATGTATTCCAATATTAATATCATAATACAGCTTTTATCCGGTATTTTAGCATTTTTTATTGTGGCTACCTGCCATGAATATACGAGAGCAGCAATTTCAACAGCATTAGGCGATGTAATACCAAAAAATGAAAAAACATTGACATTAAATCCCTTAAAGCATGTGGAGCCTGTGGGAGCTATGTTTTTTATTATCACTTATTTGTTAGGATATGGCGCTTTTGGATGGAGCAGAACTGCCAATACAAGTTCTTTATACTATAAAAATAGAAAAAGGGATGCTTTATTGGTAGCAATATTACCTACAGTGGCGAATATGGTTTTAGCGTTTATTGCATTGCTATTATGGAAAATGTTGCCTTATGGAAATATGGTTAGTACATTTTTAAATACATTGGTATTTTATAATGTTGCTTTTGCCATTTGTAATTGTCTGCCAATTCCTCCAATGGATTGTGTAAAAGTGCTTTCTCTTTTAATGCCTGCTAATAAGTATTTCAAATATATGCAGTATGAAAAAATCATACAGGCGATTTTTTTAGTTTTATTAATATTTGGCGTATTTCGTGCTATATTAAATACAGCTTTGATGCTGGTTGTAAGCGGTATGGATAAGTTGTTATTTTTTTTATAAGGAGTTGCGGGTGTGGAAAGTATCAATGTGCAATTAGAGGCTTTTGAAGGACCTTTTGATTTATTGTTTCACTTGATAGAAAAAAATGAAATTGATATTTATGATATTCCCATTGCACAGCTAACAGAACAATATATTGCTTTTTTGGAGAAGGCGAAAGATAAAAATATGGATGGCATGAGTGAATTTTTGCTTATGGCTGCTACGCTTGTTGAAATCAAATCTAAATTGCTCTTGCCAAAACAAAAAAATGAAGAGGAACAAGAAATTGACCCAAGAGAAGAATTGGTCAATAAATTGCTGGAATATAAAAAATTTAAAGAAATTACACAGAATTTTAAAAAAAGAGAAGAAGATGCGGCTTTGATATGTTATAAACAAGCGGATAAAGCCATTGAGCAGTTTTTACAAGAATCAAAAGAGCCAGAAACATTGGATAAGTTTTTGGGCGATGTTACATTAGAGGATTTATATGAGGCTTTTACAGAGGTGATGAAACGAAGAGAAACAAAGATTGATAAAATCAGAAGTTCTTTTAAATCTGTAGAAAGAGATTTGTATACCATTGAAGAAAAAATAGAATATCTACAAGATTTACTGATACTGCGTCCGCAAATAACATTTTTTTCCATTTTTCGAAAAGAAGCAAGAAAAATGGAAATGGTTGTAACATTTTTAGCATTATTGGAATTGATTAAACGAAAAGAAGTTTCTATTTCTCAAAGTGAAAATTTTTCAGAAATATGGATTACAAAAGTATTTGGAAGTGATGAAAGTGAAGTTGACAGAGCTTGAGGCAGTGGCAGAAGCATTACTTTTTATTTCGGGAGAAGCTGTACCAATTGGTGTGATTGCACAAACCATGGAAATGGATAAAGCAACCACAAAAGCTATTGTGATGGCGTTGGCAGAAAAATATGAAAAAGAAAAAAGAGGTCTGCGCATTATAGAAATTGATAATGGATATCAAATGTGTACAGCGGCAGAATGTTTTGAATATATCAGAAATATGTATAAAAGTCCAAAAAGACAAGCAATGACGCAAGCATTGCTGGAAACATTGGCAATCATCGCTTATAAACAACCTATTACAAAAGCACAGATTGAAGAAATCAGAGGCGTTAGTGCAGACCATGCTGTGAATAAATTGATGGAGAAAAAACTGATTTGTGAAACAGGCAGGCTTAATGTGCCGGGAAAACCTATATTGTTTGGCACAACAAATGAGTTTTTACGTTATTTTGGTTTTAAATCTACAAATGAATTGCCTCCTTTGAAAGAAGAGGAAGAAGTGGGACATATAGATGTATAAAATTTCCAGAAAAAAATTTTTTTGATTTGGAATACTAATCCAAAAAGAAAAAAAGAGGGATTTTATGAAAAAATTATTGTTTTATATGACTGTAACATTACTTTTTTCTCAAACAGTTTATGCCAGCCAACTGCCTTCTGTGGCAGCCCAAGGAGCTGTTTTGATAGATGGCGATACGGGACGTGTGCTGTGGGGAAAAAATGAAGAAAAGCCCCTTACTATGGCAAGCACCACAAAAATTATGACAGCAATATTGGTATTAGAAGAAGGAAATCCGGATGATATGGTAACGGTAAGTCCCAGAGCAGCAAAATCACCTCAGGTAAGAATGAATTTGACAGTCGGAGAACAAGTGCGGCAGGAGGATCTTCTTTATGCCATGATGCTAAAATCCTATAACGATGCGGCAGTGGCTTTGGCAGAGCATATTGGAGGAAGTGTAGAAGAATTTTGTGACAAAATGACTCAGAAGGCAAAAGAAATTGGCGCAGAGGATACTGTTTTTGGTTCTCCTAACGGATTAGACAGCCATTTGTCCTTTGAGCAGCACCACTCTACTGCAAAAGATATGGCATTGATTGCAGGGTATGCTTTAAAAAATCCAAAATTTGTTGAAATCATCAATACACCTTCTGTAACATTACCTATAAAAGCAGGGGAGGGAAAAGAATATTTTATTACAAATCAAAACCGCTTTTTAAATGAATATGAAGGTGCAATAGGAGTCAAAACAGGCTATACCAATAAAGCAGGTCAATGTTTTGTAGGAGCGGCAAAAAGAGATGATGTAACGCTGATTACAACAGTTCTTGCCAGTGGATGGGGAAGCGAAGGAAAAGAACAGAAGTGGAAAGATACCAAGACTTTGATGGACTATGGTTTTGAAAACTATCATATTGAAAAAATAGTATCAAAAGGGCAACAGATCAATCCAACAGAAGTGTTACATTCTTCTAATCAAACAGTAACGGCAGTATTGGCGGAGGATTTTGAAGGTCTTTTTTCAAAAGAAGAAGTGGATAGAATCAATTTGCACATCACACAAGTAAAGACATTGGAAGCGCCGGTGGAAAAAGGACAAAAGTTAGGAACGGCAGAAGTGATGCTGGGAGAGCTGCCTTTAGCAAAAATTGATGTTGTGGCGGCAGAAAGTGCAAATCGTTATACGTTTACGGAAATGTTAAATTATTTGGCTAAGAAATGGAATGATTTTGATTTAGACACAAGTTTAAAAAAATAGAGTATTTTGATGGGAGGAAGTATATGCAAATACGATTGCAGAAGTTTTTGTCAGAAGCAGGAATTGCTTCTCGCAGAAAAGCAGAAATACTCATTATGGCGGGTAAAGTAGAAGTAAATGGAAAAATTGTAACAGAATTGGGTACAAAAATTGATACCGAAAAAGATGTAGTATATTACAATCATAAAAAAGTAGAAAAAAAACAAAAATTGATATATATTATGTTGCATAAACCGGAAGGATATGTGACAACGGTAAAGGATCAATTTCAAAGACCGACTGTGTTAGATTTGTTAAAAACAGTGAAAGAGAGAGTTTATCCTGTGGGTAGATTGGATTATGATACATCGGGATTACTTTTATTGACAAACGATGGAGCGTTGACCTATCGCTTAACTCATCCAAAACATAATATTGAAAAAACATATGAAGCAAAATTGTTTGGAACGCCTTCTGAGGCAGATATTTTACAATTTCGCAAAGGTGTTTTGATAGATGGAAAAAAGACACAACCTGCGAAGCTGGAGATATTAGAAAAAGGAGAAAAATATTGTACTGTTCGTATTATCATACAAGAAGGAAGAAACAGACAAGTCAGAAAAATGTGCCAAGCCATTAAGCATCCTGTGGCACAGTTAAAAAGAGTTGGTACAGGCACATTATATTTAAAAAATTTGGAAAAGGGAAAATATCGTTATTTGACAGAAAAGGAAATACAATATTTAAAAAAATTATAATGAAATAGTAAATGGTATGACAATATTTTTGATGTGAAAAGTGCTAAAAGTTTTCATTTTAGCACTTTTATTTTTGTACGCCGAATAGATATGACAAAACCCCCAGTTCAACTGGGGGGGGAGGCAAAAATACTTTAGTATAAGAAAGAAACCTCCTGCATTACAATAGAATCAGTCTGGCAACCAAAATATAGGAGTAGGAGGTTTTGTCAATGAATGACATAAGAAGTTTATCACATTCCAAATGAAGATGTAAATATCATATTGTGTTTCCCCAAAAATATCGCAGACAAGTAATCTATAAAAAATGAAAAGAGGATATTGGGAGAATATTGAGAGAACTTTGTGAAAGGAAAGGTATGAATATTATAGAGGCAGAATGCTGTTCAAATCATATACATATGCTAGTGGAGATTTTGCGGTATTTGAGTGTATCTGGTTTTATAGGATAAGTATCTTAATGATATTTGATATAGACATCTAAATTTAAAATACAAGTATGGAAATCGCCATTTTTGGTGTAGAGGATATTTTGTGGATACAGTAGGCAGATACGAAACGGCAATCAAAGAATACATCAAAAATCAATTAGAAGATGATATTATGAATGATCAAATAAGTTTAAAAGAATTTACAGATCCGTTTACGGGTAAGCCGGTGAAATAAGACAAAAAAAGCGTCCCCGAGTAGGGGGCAGCCAGAGTAATAGATGTGTTTGTTAGACTATTCGATGCTCCCTTAAGTGGGCTACTACAAGAGATAGCCCTTTATAGAGTCTGGTCAAACTACCCGTTCAACGGGTGGTTTTGATTGGTCAGCCAATAAAAACTCCCAGCTATGCCGAGGGAATCAAAGAGCTTTGGGCAAAACTTCCTATGCTATAATGGACTTGAATCCGCCAAGATACAACAAAGTATAGGAGGTTTTTATATGAATCGTTTAGCACATACAAGTTGGGAATGTAAATATGATATTGTCTTTGCCCCAAAGTTCAGACGGCAAGCGATATATG
>DVLQ01000145.1 GCA_018715395.1 Candidatus Coprocola pullicola
TATTTTAAAAGGGTGCGAATTGGCTTTTTCCGGCGGTTGGACAAGAGTAAAGCTATATTTTATGATTGGCTTGCCTACAGAAACTTCAGAGGATTTGAAAGCCATTGCGGAGCTTTCTGAAAAAATTGTAGAAAAATATTATCAACAGCCAAAAGAAAAAAGACCAAAGCCTGTTCAAGTGGTGGCAAGCAGCTCTTGTTTTGTACCAAAGCCTTTTACTCCTTTTCAATGGGACGCTCAAAATACGTTTGACGAATTTTTGCAAAAAGCAAAAACAGTGAAAAAACATATTACCAAAAAACAATTAAAATATAATTATCATGATGCAAAATTAAGCTCATTGGAGGGTGTTATTGCCAGAGGAGATAGAAAAATAGCAAAAGTACTCTACAGGGCATGGCAGCTGGGATGCAAGTTTGACGGCTGGTCGGATTTGTTTGACTATACCAAATGGATGCAGGCATTTGAAGATACTCAAATCGACCCTGCTTTTTATGCCAATAGGGAAAGAAGCTATGATGAAATACTGCCTTGGGATCATATCTCTGTAGGGGTTTCCAAACAGTTTTTGATGCAGGAAAGAGAAAAAGCATTGAAACAACAAGTGACGCCAAATTGCAGACAACAATGCTCTCACTGTGGTGCAAAGTGTTTTGGAGGAGGCGTGTGCTATGAGTAAAGAAGAAAAACAGATAGATTATACTCAAAAAGGCTTTACAAAGCCAAAAGAGCATTTTATCTATCGTGTCAAATTTACAAAGGGAGAAGAAGTAAAATTTATAGGTCATTTGGATGTAATGCGGCTGTTTCAAAGGGCAATCAAGAGGGCAAAACTGCCTGTTGCTTATTCAAAGGGGTTTAATCCTCATCAACTGCTTTCCTTTGCAAGTCCCTTGACATTGGGCGCTACCAGTGAAGGGGAATACGGAGATTTTGAAATGGCAGAAAAAATTGAGCCGGAAGATATTACAAAAAAACTCAATCAAACACTGCCAAGAGGAGTGAAGGTGCTGCGCACAGTTTTGATTACAAAAAAGATACAAAGTGCTATGGCAGACATTGATGGGGCAAAATATATGGTTTATGCAGACAAACAGATTACGCCTTTGATTTTGAAAGAAAAATTACAGCCGTATCTAAACCAAAAAGAAATTTTGGTGATGAAAAAAACAAAAAAAAATGAAAAGATAACAGATATAAAACAAGATATTTTTGCTATGGAAGATAAATCTCAATGCAATGAAACAAAAATATATCTTTATTTAGCCGCGGGCAGTAGAAGAAATTTGAAGCCCCAAGCTGTGATAGAAAGTTTTTATCAATTTGTGGGAGTGCCCTTTGACAAATATGCCATAAAATATCATAGAATAGACCTGCTTCGCACACAAGAAGGCAAGGGTTTGGTAGGATTATCAGAGGGAATTGGAATCTGTCATTTATCAGAGGCAGAAAAGGATTTGGAGGAAAAAAATGAACAGAGTATTGATTGATTGCTTTGGTCATCAAATAAGAATTGCCATTGTAGAACAAGGTCAATTGGTAGAAGTGCTTTTGGAAAATAAAGAAGAAAAAAGCATTGTAGGTAATATTTATGCAGGAAAAGTTGTATCCGTAGTAGAAGGAATGCAGGCGGCATTTGTAGATATTGGGCAGGAAAAAAATGCCTATTATTACTATGGCAGCCAAAGAGCCAAAACAGATACTTTTGAACGAAAAAGCAAAAAACCCAAAACAGGCGATACAGTGACGGTACAAGTGCAAAAGGATGCTGTGGGACAAAAGGGAGCTGTTGTGACAGACAAAATTGCTTTGATTGGAAAATTTTTGATACTGTTATTGACAGAAAGCGGACAAATCAATGTTTCTCAAAAAATAGAAAATAGTGATGAAAAAAAACGCATCAAACATTGCATGGAACAGATACTGCCAAAAGAATATGGTGTCATTGTCAGAACACAGGGAGAGCATAAAATACAGGAAGTATTTGAACAAGAAATAAAATATCTTCTCAAACAAGCGGAAAAAATAAAAAACACAAAGGATTTTTTAAAGCCTCCTGCTTTATTATATGAATATGGCGACAGTATTGTAAAGTTATTGCGGGATTTGGATATGTCTGATATAGATGAAATAGTAATCAATGATAAAAATCGATTTGAAACACTGCAAGAACAAAATGTGTTTGAACACATCATTTATACAGAAAAGAAAGCCTCTTTTTTTTCGGAATATTTTGTAGAAAAACAGCTTCAAAAGGCATTGCAACAAAGAGTATGGTTAAAAAGCGGAGGCTTTATTGTGATAGAACAAACAGAGGCTTGCGTTGTCATTGACGTTAATACAGGAAAATATACAGGGAAAAAAAATTTGGAACAAACCATATTGAAAACAAATTTGGAGGCGGCAGAGGAAATTGCAAAACAGCTTCGTCTGCGAAATTTATCCGGCATTATCATAGCAGATTTTATCGATATGCCAAAAAAAAACCAACAGCAGCTGCTTATAAAGTCATTAAAGGAATTTGTGAAAAAAGACAGAATCAAAACCACTGTTGTGAGTATGACAGAACTGGGATTGGTACAAATAACAAGAAAAAAAATAAGACCTTCTTTGCAACAGATGATGACAACAAAATGCAGATGTTGTGAAGGAACGGGAAAAATGCCTTCACTGGATTGGACTGTGACACAAATGAGAAGAGAAGTGACGACAATATTTGAAAATACCATCTATGAGCAAGTTACTATAACAGCAGATAAAAGGCTGCTTTTGGCATTTTGTGGAGAAAAAAATGTTTTTCAAAAAGAACTGGAAAATACATTTTCAAAAAAAATTGTTTGTATACCAAAACAGGATATGGATTTTGGTACGTTTGTAATAGAAAAAGAGAAAAACATAAAAAATAACATAATATAAATGAAATAAATATCATTTTTAATATGTAATATGAAAAAAAGAGAAATAAAAAGGTAACAATCTATAGGCATTTTTCTATGAGCAGAAAAGTTTTTTTCAAGATAAATAGTGACGACTCAAGCTCCGTCGGTTTTACCAAATAGCAGGTTTTGTGATTTACTGTGCCTTGGAGAAATCATTTGAGCAGTGAGAGAGATGAAAGCGCATAGGCGGTATAAAAGATAGGGTGAAATGATATGGATTTGCCTATAATATTGTTTAAATAAACAAAATAACAAATGAGGCTTTGGTAGGTGGAGAAATTATAAAAGAAGATAAAAGAGAGAAAATAAGTTTTATGTGTTTTCTATCTGCTTCAATATGTTATTACATTATATCAATAGTGAATTTTATTGATAAGAATGATACTACAGCAATAATATTTTTATGTTTATCAACTACGCATTTGAATAAAAATAATAAGAATAAATAAAGAGATAAATCATTACAAATTCCCATTTATGGAGCAGTTTACAGTAAAAATGAAATAAACCACCCACAAGGACAGCCGAGAAATCGAGCGTCCTTTTTCTATGCCAATAGGCACAAAGGAGTAACCAGTCATGGCAAAACCGAGAAAATCCGCAGAAACTTTGACGCAACAAATTAGAGCTTTCATCAAAATGACGGAAATTTTCAATTTCTCTTGAAATTACTACTTTCTTTGAAAAGGGAGAAGAAGAGTTCTATCTTGACATAAGCATAGAAAGGAATTAAAATAAAAAGGGTGCAGTTTGCCCTCAAAAATAAAGTCTTTCAGAAAAAAATAACATAGACTGTCAAAAAAATTACAAAACAAAATGTGATATTTTCAATATCTTTTTTTATTGTTACAACAAATAGGTGGCTGTTTTTTGTATTTTAAATTAATATAGAAAAGATTGCGTTTTTTCACAAAATGGTTATTGTTTTGAAATGGATACAGTCTGAAATATTGTATTTTTGAACAAATAGAACTTTGAAAAAAGAATAGGGGAGGTGTTTTTCATCGACTGGTTAGCAATTATAATAGGTATTGTTGTGGGAATCATACTTGGCGCTGCAATGGGCTTTCATTATAGAAAACGTATCGCGGAAGCAAAGGTTGGAATTGCTGAAGAACGGGCAGATAAAATTGTAGATGAAGCAACAAGAAATGCAGAAGCAAAAAAGAAAGAGATTTTGCTGGAAGCAAAAGAAGAAAGTATTCGCATTAAAAATGATGTGGAAAAAGAAGCTCGTGACAGACGCAATGAGCTGCAAAGAAATGAAAGACGATTATTACAAAAAGAAGATGCTTTGGATAGAAAAGCAGAGTCTTATGAAAAAAAAGAAGAACAAATGGCAAAAAAATTGGAAGAACTCGAAAGGCAAAAAGAAGAAGTAAAAGCATTACAAGAAAAAGAAATACAGGAATTGGAAAGAATTTCCGGCTTTACTTCGGAAGAAGCAAAAAACTATATTTTGGCTACAGTGGAAAGTGAAGTAAAACATGAAGCTACAGTGTTGATTAAAGAAATGGAAGGCAAGGCAAAGCTAGAGGCAGACAGACGCTCTAGAGAAATTGTAGCAAATGCCATACAGAAATGTGCTGTAGACCATGTGGCAGAAACAACTGTTTCTGTAGTACAGCTTCCAAATGATGAAATGAAAGGCAGAATTATAGGCAGAGAAGGAAGAAATATTAGAGCGCTGGAAACGTTGACAGGCATTGATTTGATCATTGATGACACACCAGAGGCGGTTATATTGTCCGGATTTGACCCTATTCGCAGAGAAATTGCCAGAATTGCATTGGAAAAGCTCATTGTAGATGGACGTGTACATCCCTCTCGTATTGAGGAAATGGTGGAAAAAGCCAAAAAA
>DVLQ01000146.1 GCA_018715395.1 Candidatus Coprocola pullicola
GACAACAGCATATTATTTTCTGTAGTAGAAGCCATTTTATTAAAAGACGCCAAAAAATCTATGGATTTTATAGAGCAAATTATGATACAAGGAAGAGATATCAGCCAGTTTGTAACGGAATTGGTAATACATTTTAGAAATCTTCTTGTTTGCATTACCATTGAAGACGCTTTTTCGTTATTGGACGTTTCTTCCGAAGACTATGCAAAATTTCAAGCACAGTCCAAAACCCTTTCCAAAGAAGAATGTATGCGCTTTATACAAGTTTTTTCCACTTTGCAAAATGATTTAAAATATGCTTCCAATGAAAGAATACTCTTAGAAGTCACATTATTAAAGCTATGCAGTATTGTAAAAGAAGAAAGTATAGAAGCCATTTCTGCCAAATTGATGGCATTAGAAAGAAAAATGGCACAAGGCGTTTTTACGGCACCGTCTGCTGCTGTATCCCCTTCTAAAACAACGCCTTCTTCTTTGCCAAAAAAACGTCCTCCTGCGCTTTCAGAAGATAAAAAACTGATAAAACAGCAGTGGCATACCATTTGTACCGAAATAGAAGACTCGGTGCTAAGAGGCAAGCTTTCTCAAGTTTCATTGGAATTTAAAGAGGAATCTGATGAAAACATTTATCTTGTTTGTGCATATGATGCATTGCAAATAATTATAGAAAAAAATATATCTGCCATAAAAGAAAAAATAGAACAATATATTCACAAAAGTATTTCTTTAAAAGTAACCACAAAACAGCAATATGATAACTGGTATGTTTCCGTATATGGACAAAAAGACCAATTCTCACAGGAAGATGCAGAATTTGCCAGTATTTTGGGCAGTTATTTTCCTGAGGCGGAAATTCAATAATAAAATTAGTTGTGAAACACAACGCTTTCGTGTAAAATAAAAAAAACTAACTTTTAGGTTCTGTTAACTTAATATGAAAATAAAAATACAAAAAAAGACTTTTCAAAATATAATCATAAAAAAACATACAAATAAAAGCGAATGCCTAAAAAAAATTTTTTAAAATCAAAACCAATGTTTTGCTTGTTGTTGAGAGTATGTAACGCCTGCAGCATAGGCAGTCGCTTGTCCAAACAAATAACAACGGCTATGGATAAATGATAATAAAATAAAAAATGAGAAATGATAGCAGATTGAAAACAATGGAATCCTTTTTCCTTTTGTACCAAGCTTTAAAAGTTTGAGGGAAAGATTCTATCATATACGACGAATATATTTTTGATGTTTGTATTTATCTTTTCCATAATGCTAAAAGAATGACAAAAGCAATGGGGACAGGAAATAGCAAAATCTTTCAAAGTAATTTTTATGTTTATGCATAGTAACAGCTCCTTTCTGAGAGAAACAGTGTTTTAGTTCATTTTATTGCACTTTCAATCAGGAGCTGTTGTCTATATCATTTTAATCTAACAGAATCAACTTGTATAATAGGAGGAATTATATTATGGCAAAAGGATTTGGCGGCATGGGCGGTATGAACATGAACAGCCTTATGAAACAAGCGCAAAAAATGCAAAAACAAATGGTAGAAATGCAAGAAGCTTTAAATGAAAAAACACTTGAAATGACAAGCGGCGGCGGCGCTGTAAAAATTGTAATCTCCGGCAAAAAAGAAATTCAATCCATTAAAATCGACCCAGAAGTGGTAGACCCAGATGATGTGGAAATGCTGGAAGATTTGATATTATCCGCTGTCAATGAAGCCATTCGTCAAGCAGAGGAAATGTGCAATGCTGAAATGAGTAAAGTAACAGGTGGTCTTGGCGGTTTAGGAAACGGTTTGTTTTAAATTTTCTTTTTTCAGACTGTCAAAAAAGTTCTTTTTATTAGCGGAAGGGTTCGGGGAACGCCTCGTTTCCCCGAATGCAATCCCCAAGCGGAATGTATTTCTTCCGAGGAAAAGCCCATATTTCAAGGCTTTGCCGCTTATACCAAGAAATAGGGCTTTATGCATTCATAAAACTTGAAAAATTGCCAATGCACTCTTTTACACGCTGAGAAATCTCTTTTTGATTGCTTTTTATTACTTTGTTAAGCCATGTCCATTTATATGCTTTTTTGATATACTGATAAATATTTTATGGCAAAAATTACAGAAAGCTTTAAAACAATTTCTTTTACAAACAAATGTAAATATTTTATTTGTCAATCCTTCCAAAATTAATTTCACTTCCTTTTATTTTGATACTGTTTTTCATTTATATGGCTTACGATTTATTTTACAAATTTCATACAGCAGTCATATATTATAAAAAATTTCTTTATTGAAACTATTTTATACTAACTTTTAACCATAACAGCAGTACCAAAACACATCATCAAAATACTTACAAAACTCTTTTAAAACTATCATATGAGTCTTTCTACTAAAACATATTTTCTAAACAACAATATCTACAAAATCCATATTCTATTAAAATACTCTCTATTGGTATTATCCAACCATATTTTTTGCAAGTATTCTTTTGTAATATCCATCTTATGATATATGAAAATATTTTTAACATAATTATAACCAAAATCACATATACTCATTACATACTGCTGTTATATTGTTATTGGCAGAAAAAACTTTTCTGCATATTATATCAAAAAGGAGGTCGTATTAATGGAAAAAACACCACAATATATTATTGATGAATGTTTACAGTTAATTGATTAAGACGAAGGCTAAAAACAGCCTTTGTTTTTTTATGCCTTCTTTTTTCTTTTTCCATTCTTCTTTTCTTTTGCGGAAATTGTCTTTTGCTGTTTTTCTTCAAAAACACCTGCTCTATCTAATACCATAAAAATTCTAACCATATCTAATGTCAAATCCAAATTTCCTTTTTCATCTCCCTGCAACCAACCATTATCTATCAGCATATGAATCACTTCTTTGCCATAGGGCAACTGCTGTACAGTTTCATATCTTTTGGGGCAGCAATCTGTTTGCTGTGTTGCTTCTGCTGTATAAATTATGCCATAGTAATCACAAATTCCTTTGCAAATGCCCTCTGCACAGTCTTTTCTATATTTTTGTGAACGCAATAATGTAGCTTCTTCTAAATTTGTCAAAAATCCGCATTCCACCAGTACAGCCATCATTTTTGTATATCGAAGTACATATAAATCACTGCTTCTTTTTACTCCTCTGTCTTTTCTTTTTGTCATAGCAACTACTTCTTTTTCAATCTCTTCTGCCAAGTGTAATGTATTTGCGTCACTTTTGTCATAAATCCAGCTTTCAATGCCGTTTGCGCTATTCCAGCCATTGCCATAGGCGTTTGCGTGTATGCTGATATAGGCGTCTGCTTTTGCGTCATTTGCCCTTTGTACTCTTGTTTGTAAAGAGGTATCATTTTTTTCCGGAGCTACCAAAATGGTTGCAAATCCATTTCTTTTTAATGCCTCTGATAAATACCAGGCTGTTGCTTCATTAAATTCATTTTCCTTCATAATTGTACCATCCTCAAAAGCCGGCGTTCTTTTTCCTGCCGTATCCATGCCGTGTCCTGCATCAATGGCTATTAATGTCATATTTTTCACCTCTTTTCTTTTGACCTCCTCTTTGTTGTATCATATGCCAGTCCATTTTTTTTGTTCCTTTTTTATTACTTCCATTCATTTCATAAGGAAAACTACTTTTTGCTATAGTATACTTATAGTATCGTTTCAGGGGAGGATTATTTCATGAAAACATATAAAGACCAGTATGAAGCACAAATTGAACCGCAATTACAACAAATCGATATTTTTTTAAAAACAAAAAAACCGCCTTATTCTATTGAAAATACCGCCAAACTCCTTCATATTTCTCCACAGGAAATCAAAAAAATTATGACAGAAGAAAATATATCCAAAATAGATAAAAATACTTTTTTTATCATTATGAAAAAAGGCTCCAGCCCCATATGCCGCCTTTTTTGCAGAGAACTGTTTTGTGGTACGCCAAAGTATTACACTGTAGAAGCCATCTCTTACATATACAATATTGACGTTACAGTTGTGCTAAAAGCCTCTCAAAAAATGGGAATCAATCAATTTAGCAAGGATAATATCAAATCTTTATTTTGTTTAATTCCTCCTCAAACAACATAAAAAGGACCTCTTTCATAAAGAGGTTCTCAAAGTGCAAACAAACTGTATTTTACAAATATAATATCTCCAAGGGGTTAGCAAACAAAGGCTTTCTCAAATGCCATACCACCCAAAGGCTTAACAAAACAAGTCTTTCCCAAAGGCAATATCACCCAAAGGCTTAGCAAAAGAAGCCTCCCCCAAATACCATAACCAAAATTTACTTCCAACAAGCAAAACAGCCCATTTCAAGCCATTTATGCCCAACCAACTGTTTATACTTCTATCGACTCGACAGCAACGACTTCAATGAAATGCGTCTTTGACCAAGGGTTGTCTACTTTGTCGCCAGTTTCGCCTTTTTTTATAAAGATATTTTTAGAGTGCAAACAAACTGTATTTTACAAATATAATATCTCCAGTTTAGCAAAACAAGCCTTTCCAAATGCCATACTCAGCCAAAATTTACTTCCAACAAGCAAAACAGCCCATTTCAAGCCATTTATGCCCAACCAACTGTTTATACTTCTATCGACTCGACAGCAACGGCTTCAATGAAATGCGTCTTTGACCAAGGGTTGTCTACTTTGTCGACAACTTCAAAGAACCTCTTTCTTAAAGAGGTTCTTTTTATATTACATAGAATATACCAATGCTTTTTTTACTTCTTCCGCCTTTTTTTCCCCTGCAAAAACTTCAGCTATTTTCAATCCAAATGCCATAGCTGTTCCAGGCGCTCTGGATGTAATTACGTTGCCATCTTGGCATACCATTTCCGTACTACATACAGCGCCCTTTAAATGCTGTTGCATACCCGGATAAATAGTCGCTTTTTTCTTTTCCAGAAAACCCAGCTCTCCAAATACCATAGGAGCAGCACAAATGGCTGCTATAATTTTTCCTTGTTCATAAAAAGATTTTAATGCTTTTGTTAAGCCTTCATGGCTTTGCAGATTCGTTGTACCAGGCATACCTCCAGGCAATATCAATCCATCTGCTTGCATACATATCTTTTCATCAAAAAGCATATCTGCCATCAAAGCAACGCCATGGGCTCCCACCACTTCTTTTTTTCCTGTAACAGAAACGGTTTTACAATCTATTTCCGCTCTGCGAGCAATGTCTATGATTGTGATGGCTTCTATTTCTTCAAACCCTTCCGCCAAAAATACCAAAATCTTTTTCATATATAATCCACCCTTCTTCTATCATGACAAAATGTCCGGAAATTTTTTTCATTATAGCATAGTTGTCTTTCTCTTTGCAACAAAATGCTATCAATGCTATACTAAATCAAAAAAATGGTTCTGCTAATTTAATATGAAAATAAGAGCAGAGAAATTTATCAAAAATATATTTTTGATACCCATAATTATCTTTTCCATAATGATAAAGGAATAAGAAAAACAATGAGGATAAAAAATAGAAAAATCTTTAAAAGTAATTTTTATATTTATACATAGTAAGAGCTCCTTTCCAGAAGAAAATGTTTTTGTTTTCATTTTATTGTACTTTCAATAAAAAGCTGTTGTCTATGTCATTTTAACATAGCAGAACCCAAAAAATAATATCTAGGAGGCACTTTTATGGAAATTGAACGTAAATTTTTAACAAAAAAAATACCCTTTTCTTTAGAGCAATATCCTTGTTCTACCATTTCACAGTCCTATATTTCTCTTTCTCCTACCATACGAATCCGTCAAAGCAATACAGAGTATTTTTTGACAGTAAAAGGAAAAGGAAACATGACAAGAGAAGAATTTGAACTTCCCATTACAAAAAAACAATATATTGCACTGGAAAAAAAGTGCGAAACTCCCCCTGTATTAAAAAAACGATATTATGTTCCTTTATCTGAAACTCTGACTGCAGAAGTAGACATTTATGAAGGCAATCTTTCAGGCTTAATCACCATAGAAGTAGAATTTGCTACCGAAAAAATGGCAAAACAATTTTTGCCTCCAAAATGGTTTGGAGAAGAAGTGACGTCTGATAACCGCTATAAAAATACAAATTTATCCCTTTATGGCATTCCTAAAACATAAAACACAAACTTCTTTTTTCAAAAATATCTTTTTTTCTATCAAAAAAATTTCCCGAAAATATGACGCAATACAACAGCTTTTTTTGTTTTCTTACAATGTTACATCTCGAAAAAGAATATATTTTTGCAATATTTGTTATAAAAGTACTACTTTCGTAAAAATTTGCGTCCGTTGAAAATATTGCAATTAAAAATATTATGTACTATAATCTACTGACAGGTAAATATTTCCACTTTTATAGTATATTTTATAATTATTTATACTTGGAAAAAGCCTAAAATCAAATCACTGGAGGGATAACATTGAGTCAAACCAAAATAAAAGTGCTGCTTGCAGACGACAATAAAGAGTTCTGCGATGTGGTGGTCAGCTATCTGAATAAACAGGAGGACATCACAGTTGTAGCCGTTGCTTACGATGGAGTGGAGGCCTGCAACAAAATACAAGAGCATCGCCCTGATATTGCCATTATAGATGGCATTATGCCTCGTCTAGACGGACTCGGTGTTTTAGAACGTCTACACAAAAACAAAGAAGGCTTTCATCCTGTCTGCATTATGCTTTCCGCCATCAGCCAGGAAAAGGTCATACAAAAAGCAATGGACTTAGGCGCCGCTTATTATATCGTAAAACCTTTTGATATGGAATCTTTAGCTAGCCGTATTCATCAGCTTATTTATGAAAAATCCACGCCAAAAACATTCGTTTCGCAAGGCTTTGCAGTACAATCTAATTCAATGGCTTCCCCTTCCCCTGCCTACGATTTGGAAACAAAAGTAACCAATATACTGCACGAAATCGGTGTGCCTGCTAATATCAGAGGATACCATTATATGAGAGAGGCTATCATTATGTCAGTCAATGATATGGACGTACTAAACTATATTACAAAAGAACTGTATCCATCTATTGCAAAAAAATGCAACACGACGCCTTCTCGTGTAGAAAGAGCCATTCGTCATGCCATTGAAGTAGCTTGGAATCGTGGAAAAGTTGACGCTATTGACGCTTTATTTGGATACACAGTAAATAACCATAAAGGAAAACCAACAAACTCTGAATTTATCGCTCTAATTGCCGATAGATTGCGTTTGGAGCAAAAAGCCAGCTGATTTTCAAAACACCGCCCCCATAATTCCTTATTGTTTTTAGAAACAGTTTTTTTCTGCCATAAAACAATAAGGTTTTTTATTTTATAAAAATATCTGCTTTTTTTTGGCGTTAGAATACTGTTTTTTTCCATTTCTTTTACAAAACCATATTTTGCGTCACAATATTTTTCAATATCATTGAACTATTATCTGCTTTAGATTTGCCATACTCAAATACTATTTTTTGTGACTTTTTCAATACCGTTCCATTGCCCAATGACGTATTATATCCTTTTGATTTTCTTTTTATATGATGTGTACAATGTTTTTTGCTCTTTCTAAAATAGCGTCTGTTGTTAATTACAAATTCTGTCATACATTTCCGGACTTTTAGAAAGAAGTATTATATTGTTCTATTAAAGAAATCTCTCTTATCACAGACATCATATCAATGATAAACTTTACCTTAAATCCTTTTACATCCGTATTGGCAATATAATAGACTCGCCAGTATATTTTTGATTCGTTCTGATTCTTTTTTATACCATATTTTTCCATTGCAAGAAGATACAACAATTTCTGCTTTTATAATACTCTCTCTTTTCAAAATTTTATTTCATACATTCATTGACAAAAAATCATTTTTAGTGATATACTTTTTCAAAGATTATTATACTATGCTAAGGAGGTTTTTTATTTGACAAAAAAAGAATTGGAACAATTACAAAAATATGTTGAAAAACTTGAAAAACAAGCGGTTTTTCAAAATATAGGCGAACACATATTCTCGGAGGGGGCACCTTCCACGACTCTTTTGAATCTATACTGCAAACCATAACAGAATTAAACACCCTTTTTCAACAATATGACAACATTTCTTTCACCCCTCCTGAAAAAAACAAAAATTTTCTTATTTCTCTCAGACAATGGATTGCACTTGCAAAATTTCGTTTAAAACAATTAGAAACCCAATCGGATGAAATCATCATACATAATGCCATTGACAAACGATTTTACCAGCTTATGCAGCATATCCAAAAAGTACAAAAAATAGGATTGCTTCGACATATGCGTGCGGCATTTCACAGCCTTCCTCCCCAAATGCAAAATAATATCATACAATATATGATACAATACCCTTATTGGGGTTGTCTCAATCCCTCTAAAAATGACTATACACTTTTTGAAAACAGAGCAGAAACTCTTTGGCAGCATCAACAAGATTTTCAATGGATTTATCAGCATTTAGCAGACTACCGCTCCAAAAAAGTATTATTAGGTATTTTATTAAATTGGACAGAATTGGATACAAAGCTATTGGCGCAAACAAAAGAAATCAATTTTGGAGATTATTTTGATTTAGATATATTTGACTGTAACGCCAATGAAGTATTTGTTGACTTAGGCGCTTTTGTAGGCGACAGCGCATTAGAATTTATAGAAAGCTACAAAAAATACAAAAAAATATATTGCTATGAAATCACGCCTCAGATTTATGCTCGATTACAAAATAATATGAAAGGTCTGCCTAATATCATACTTCGTCAAAAAGGAGCCGGGGAAAAAGAAGATAAATTTTATATCCAATTTAACTCTTCCTCCATTTCCGCCAATACATTGTCAAAACAAGGAGAGGTTGGCGTTGACATTGTTCCTATTGATGATGATATTACAGAAGCGATTTCTTTTATCAAAATGGATATTGAAGGTGCAGAGCAATCGGCTTTAAAAGGCTGTAAAAACCACATACAAAAATATCACCCCAAGCTGGCTCTTTGTACTTATCACAATAATGAAGATATTTGGAAAATTCCTCGTATGGTACATGAAATAGACCCCAGTTATCGTTTTTATATGCGGCATAATGGAGGAAATCTGGTACCTACAGAATATGTATTATTTTGTGTATAATATCAAAAACCATATTTTGATGTTAAAACTACTTTGACAGCGCTTCAAAAATAGTATATAATCCAAAACTATAACCATTGTATTTGATTGATAAAGTTTTAAGGAGAGAATTCTCAATGGGCGCTGTAAATAAAACAACCATAAAAGAACAGGTTTATAATGTATTAAAACATAAAATACTTCATCAGCAATATCAATTAGGAGAAAAAATCAACATTGACGCTTTAGCGGCAGAACTACAAGTGAGCAATTCTCCTATCAGAGAGGCTCTTATGCTTTTGGCAAGAGATGGCTTAATTGTAACCGTACCAAATAATGGCGCAAGGGTCATTTCTTTTACAGAAAAAAGCTTTGTAGAAATTGCACAGACTCTTTGCGCTATGCTCCGGGGCAGTTATCTTCTTTGTGTGGAGTTGGAAAAAACACAAGAAATTGTAAAATGTATGGAAAAACATATTGCATTGCAACACAATGCCCTAAACACTCATAATTTTCACGAGCTGGTGCGTCAGTCCATATTGTTTGACAAAAGTATTATTTCCGCTTCCGAAAATAGTTATTTCCTTTCCATTTATGAAAGAATTGAAGACGTTTTTTATTTGATGATACTGCACAATAATCAAAATGGTCTGCAAGACTGTCAAAAAAGCATCAAAGAACATGAAATGATACTTTATAACATCCGTCAAAATGATGTGGAACAGGTACTTCGCTGGCTTTCTATTCATTACGACAAGCACTTTGAAAAAACAATATTACCATAAACTAAATTTTTAATAATTTATATTTTTTGATACTTCCAGACTGTTTTGTGGCACACAGTCTGGTTTTTCTATTTTATAAAAAATCCCCTTTTTATCAGATTACAAATAATCCGATTTCCTATTAAATATCATTTACTCATAAAAATTTTGGAAATTTTTATCATAAAATCGTTTACATGACTGTTATATCTCAGAACATACACAAGTATAGGCTTTGATATACAATATTTGTATTTCTATGAAAAAAACAACATTTTATTGTACACCATATTTTTTAAAAAACTATTTTAAATTCTCTGCTAACACATCTTTTTAAAAAAGATTCAGAATGTAGACAAATTATATTTTTTGCAAATGTAATACACAAAGGCTTGGCAAACCAAGCATTTACCAAATGCAATCCATAATCGGAATTTACTTCCTACCAGAAAAACAGCAAGTTTCAAGGCGTTTATGTCAATGGAACAAACTGTTTATACTTCCCTTTATTTGTCATGAAATTCGTCTTTGAAGAAGGGTTGTGGACTTTACCATTTTTTTAATCAAATGGCAATCTTATCTATAATATTTTATACAGATTTATATTTATCATCATAATGTGAAAAAATATTCTGATTGCTGTACAATACTATATTGTTTAAAATGAAAAATATAATAGCATAATGAAACTATTTACAGTAAATACAGGCTTTCATACAATCAAAATCATTGCAAATTCATTTGTTTAGATATTATAAATATAGCCATAATATATGAAACTACTTTTTCATGATTTTTAAAAGATATGCTAATACCATTCTCAGCATTAAAATTTTTATGGAAAATAAATTTCATTTTCATGATTTTCTAAAAAAATATCATAACATATGATAAAAAAAGAATTGTACATTTTTAGAAAGTATGGTATAATCATTTTCAAAAAATAAAATACAGTAAAATGGTGCCTGACATACATCATTTGTATGGGTCAGGAGAATAGGGAAATAAGTGCAAATCTTATACGGTCCCGCCGCTGTGTTGGCCAAGTTGTATCAGTTTTATGCCACTGTGTGTGTTCTCACATGGGAAGGTTTGATACAATGATGACGCCTGAGTCAGAAGACCTGCCTTTTACGTTGGAAAATACATTAACCACGGAGTATGATTAATGCATTAGATATTTTTTACGCTATCAGTGCGTCCTTTTTCGGGTTTTTGTATACCAAAAAGGGCGTTTTTTTTATACAAAAATAAATGCTGACCAATCGCAGAAATCCTTCAAAAAATATATTTCAGCTACAGTACATATCAGAAAGGTTTTTGTTATGAAAAAACATAAACACATATATTCTATTGATTATTACGCATATCAGTCCAATTTAAAAAAATATCATCCCACATTTAAATTGTTATTTACCATTTCTATACTATTTTTGTGTTTATGGACAAACCATATCGCAACTTCTATCTATATTTCAGCAACTATGATGAGTATAAACATATTAAAAAATCAAGTTTCTTTTTGGGATTATTTTCAGCTGTTGAAAATACCATGTTTGTTTATTATTTTAGCTTGTATTGCAATAGCCGCCGAAATAGGATATGACAATGGAAAAATTGCTGTCAGTATTACAAAAGAAAGTATCTATAAAAGTATTACAGTTATGCTAAGAACATTTGGAGCCGTCAATACACTTTATTTTTTGACATTATCCACGCCTATTGCTGAAATCATCCGGGTTTTAAAAAAAACTCCTATTCCCAACATTTTAACAGAGCTGATGTTCATGATATATCGATATATTTTTATACTAACAGAAGTACAACTACATTTTAAACATGCAGCACAGTCTAGACTTGGATATATAGATTTTAAAACCTCTTGCTATACTTTTGGAAATTCTATGGCAAACCTGCTGATAGTATCTTTTCAAAAAGCAAACAAATATTATGATGCTATGCTTTCCAGATGTTATAACGGAGAACTTTTATTTTTGTATGAAAAAAGAATTTTTCATATACCCATTTTTATTGGCGCAGTGTTATATGGCATCAGTATCATTTTTATAGATATTTTATGTAAGGGGATTTTTTGATATGAGCAACCGACCTGTTTTATGTCTAAAAAACATTTCCTATAGCTATGACGGAAAAACAAATGCTCTTGAGGATGTGCAGCTAAACATTTATTCCAATGAAAAAATCGCTATTTTGGGTTCCAACGGAGCGGGAAAATCCACCCTTTTTTTGTGTATGAATGGAGTAATAACACCTGATAAAGGAGAAATATGGTTAAACGATGTCTTCATCACCAATCAAAATAAAATGGAACTGAGAAAAAATGTAGGCATCGTTTTTCAAGATGCAGAAAGCCAGATTGTAGCTCCTACTGTTTTATCAGAAGTTTCATTTGGTCCTATGAATTTAAAACTGCCTCAAGAAGAAGTAAAAAAAAGAACGCATCAAGCATTGCAATATATGAATCTTACATCATTTTCCCATAGACCTCCTCACTATTTAAGCGGCGGAGAGAAAAAAAGAGTTACCATAGCAGATATCATTGCTATGCAATCCAACGTCATTTTATTTGATGAACCTACCACTGCCCTTGACCCATATCATCAAAAGGGATTGGAGGAAGTACTGCAAAAGCTGTCTCAAGAGGGAAAAAGTGTCATTGTATCCACTCATGATATGGATTTTGCATATGGTTTTGCTGAGAGAGCCATTGTTTTTGATAATGGCAAAATCATTGCCGATTCCAACATAGCTACAGTTTTTGAAAATGATGCTGTGCTAAAAAAAGCGCATTTAAGAAAGCCATATCTATTTGAAATCACACAATTATTGAGAAAAAAAGGAATTTTAAAAAATGATGGCAATCAACCAAAAAGTGTGAAAGAACTGGAAAAATCGTTATAAAAAATTTAGAAAGGAAGATGTAATATGTTCAACAAAAAAAAATGTGCTGTTTTTTTGGCAGTTTTATTGACAGCAGTCTTTGCAGTGATGCCGGTAAGCTACGCAATGCACATTATGGAAGGTTATTTGTCTGCAAAGTACTGTGTGGCATGGGGTGTCATTGCTCTGCCTTTTATCATATGGGGCATGTTTTCTATCAAAAAGATACTAGAAACAAATCATAAAAATATTACTTTGCTGGCTATGTCAGGCGCATTTATATTTGTTATTTCATCATTGAAAATACCTTCTGTAACAGGGAGCTGTTCTCACATGACAGGCACAGGTTTGGGAGCTGTTTTATTCGGCGCTGCGCCTATGGCTGTTTTAGGATTGATTGTACTTTTGTTTCAGGCAATATTATTAGCTCATGGAGGTATTACTACACTGGGAGCAAATACTTTTTCTATGGCTGTTGCGGGACCATTTTTGTCATTTGCTGTATATAACATTTGTAAAAAATGTCATTTTAACAAAAAAGTAAGTGTCTTTTTGGCAGCTTTTTTAGGAGATATTTTTACGTATTGTATCACAAGCATACAGCTTGCAATAGCTTACCCTTCTCAAAACGGAGGTATCATGGCGTCGGCAGTAAAATTTTTAGGCGTCTTTGCTCCAACACAATTTCCTCTTGCTGTAATAGAAGGCATTTTGACAGTTATCATTATCATTGCTTTGCAAACTTATGCTATGCCGGAAATGAAGTTAATCAACTTTATAAAGGAGGAAGTATAATATGAGTAAAAAAAATAAAATAACTATTGTAATATTATTATTGATTGTAGCATTGCTTATATTTGTTCCATTATTTGCACTAAAAGAAGCTGAGTTTGGCGGTTCTGATGATGCAGGCAGTGTTATGATTGAACAAATCAATGGTACATATGAGCCATGGTTTACTCCTGTTTTGGAAAACTGGCTCGGCAGAGAACTTCCCGGAGAAATAGAAAGTCTTTTATTCTGTGTACAAACAGGAATTGGCGTAGGAATATTAGCCTTTTGTATGGGACGATTTGTAGAAAGAAAAAAATGGGAAAATAAATAATAATATCATTGAAAAATCTTTATATGACAATTTCATGTTATCTAAGTTTATTTTCATCACAACAAAATCTAAAATCACACTTTTATTGCCACCCCCTTTTTGGGGGTATTTTTTAATTCATGTATAAATAAATATTACTGTTTTACACTTTTTTACTATATCTGTCGCCTACACCAAATAATGTTAATCTACTTTATTTTTTATCTGTATGCTCACTTTTACTAATATAGAAATAGAATAGAAACAACATTCAGACATTATGGCATTTACTTTCCTTCTTATAATACTTTCTTATGTTTTGGGTTTTATATGCATATTGGTCTATGATATTTTAAGATAACAACAATATATGATTCATTTCTTCACTTTGAATACAATAAATTTTTAATATAGATAGAAAAAATTCTTTTTTATAGTTTTCAAATTGCTTTTATATATATTGGAAAGATTAAAAACTTTTCCTTTTACATTTGGTTAAACCAGTGATTTTATGATACCTGCTTCCGTCACAATCAAAATCACTAGTAAACTAGTGGTTGAAACAACCAAAGAGTATTACATGCTTATTTCTTAAAAAGGAATATTAAAGATTTGGCATCACATTGCAATTACAGACAGTTACTAAAAGTCACTGTTTGTTTTGCCTTATTCTCCTTTGCTACCCATAAGCGGGGCTGTATACTCTTTTATCTGCTACATCATCTTCTTCCAACTGATTTTTTATATATGCTTTTATCGCTTTTTCATTTCATCCTACTACATCTACAAAATATCCTCTCGCCCAAAAATTTCTTCTCCCATATCTATATTTCAAATTAGCATGCCTGTCAAACATCATCACCCCACTCTTAATCCTATAAACTGTGTTACACTCAGATATGGTGGTATACTGACTAGCATATGGATATAGTCTGGACATGCTTGTGCTTGAATGCTCTCACCCTTTTTTCTGTACACCATTTTCTAATGATTCTATATTCGCTCTTCATTGTTTGTATATCACTTTGCTTCTATATTTTGGTGCAAACATTATATGATATTGGCGTCTATATTTGGAATGTGCAGTACTTTTTATTTGATTTTTCATGTACTAAAGTTGGTGCTAGAATGTAAATAGTGCAAGTCAAAATGAAAAATTCCAAATAGAAAATATATGGTACAATAGAAGTATCGTACTGAAGGAGGATCTCATAAGGAACTTGGCGTTCGTGGCTGTGCACAGAATCTCAGTTTAACTTACAGCACTCTGAGAAAATGGCTGAGAGATTTCCGAGGAATCCGGAGATATCTCTATCTGTTGCTTGGGTAATTATGCTTTCGATGCACAAAAAAGAGTGTGTCCAACTAAAGAGGGACTGGGCGATGCACAGTACACGCTTGATGTATTAAAAAAAGCTATCAGCATTATGGGAAAATAACAGAATCCATTTATATCGAAATTTCTAAAAAGACGGAAGCTGCCAGAAAGCAAAATCGCCGAGTTTACGTTTCTGAAATGCTGAAATATTTAGGCGTTTGGCGGTGAGGATACCGTTCATGACGCAACCGTATTAGAAAAACACATAGAATGCATAAAAGCCAAAATGCAGTATATCCACAATGAACCAAAACAAAACTATGGCGCTCCCAAAATTATCGGAAAACCCTTTCACAAGGGAGAAACTGTCTCGGAACGTACTGTTAAACAAATGGAAATTAAAGCCCAACGGATAAAACCATGAACCAGAACTACCATAGATTCCGATTTCAGTAACGAACTTCAAAATATCCTTGATAAACAGTTTGCTCCTAGTCGTTCAAATGCGGTATGGTATTGCGTATATCCGGACAAGCAATGGCTTTGTCTATCTGACAAGTATTATGGATCTGTTTTCTCGTAAGATGATTGCTTGAACGCTCAGCCGGACATTAGATGTTTCTGTGTGATTGATATCATCAATAAAGTCAGACATAACGCCGATCTGCTGTTGATGATCCACAGTGGCAGAAAAAGTCAGTATGTATCCCAGGTATATGGAGAAGCTACTACAAAAATGCAGTATAGCTGCTGGAAAAGGGCTTTTTTATGAGATAATGCATGCATGTATCAAATCACTTCATGCACTCATCAAACGGCAATGTCTGAACCAGTTTAAAATATGTGATTATCAGCAAACATATCGTTTGGTATGCGAGTATATGGCAGTCTTTTACAACATCAAACATTTGCGATTTCATATCACCAAATGACTTTAAAAAGCTATATGAGCAGATCAAGGCAAACGAACTGCTCTTAGTAAGTTAATATGAGGATAAATTTCTCATTTTAACTTGTGCTAAATCTTGACATAAAACCATAGAAAGCTTATAATTTATTTTATTAATAAGGGGGGGTATCTTTTTATGAAAAAAAGAATATGGTTGCTTTTTCTGTCACTATTTTGTTTGACTGCTTGTACAACTTTTGAAACCACAGAAAAAACTACAGAAGAAAACACAATATCTGACACAGAAACCGCATCACAACAAGAGGGCACTGTCTACAACAAATCTTTTGGTACTTACACCGTTGCTAATGGTTGGATAGAAAGCGAAACCTTTTCTACAGAGGACAAGTTTTTCTATATTGCCGAAACTGACCAACAACAAACTCGTCCCAACAATATTTCTATCAATATGGGGAGTAACTTCTATTCCTTAGACGACCATGTTTCTTTTCGTAAAGCCATATTGAATCAGCTTGCGGCACAACTTCCTCAGGATGTAGTACTAAATGGCAGCGGCAGTTACACAGATAATGACTATGTGTTATATACATTTACATTCACCATCACAGACAAAGAAAATTCTCTTATTGCCACACAATATTATATTGTAGGGGATTACAAATACATTATGGTGTATGAAAGTGTTTATGATGAGTCAAACAAAGAAGAAACAGATATGGTAGCAAAAACCATTGTAGATACATTTTTGTGGGCAGAATAAAAAAAGCCTTTTTTTATTGTACGGTACCCCCTGTTCAACTGGAGATAAGTAAAAATACTTCAGAAACCTCCGGCGCTATAATAAGTTCGACAATCAAAATATAGTAGCAGGAGGTTTTGTCAATCCATGACATAAGAAGTTTATCATATTGCAAATGGAGATATAAATATCATATTGTGTTTGTGCCTAAATATGACAGATAAGTAATATACAAAAAACGAAATGCCCATATTGAAAGAATATGAAGAGCAATAGCCCAGGTGTAAATATCGTAAAAACAGAATGTTGTTTAAATCATATACATATACTGATTAAGATTGCACTGCATTTGAATATATCTAGTTTTATGGGATATTTAAAGAATAAAAGTAGTTTAATGTTGACAGGTATGTAAATTTAAAATACAAGTATGAAAATCGCATTTTTGGTGTAGAAGATATTTTGTGGATACAGTAGGCAGATACGAAACAGCAATGAAAAAATACATCAAAAATCAGTTAGAAAATGATAGCATAAACAATCAAATCATTTTAAAAGAATTTACAGACCCGTTTATGGGTGAGTCGGTGAAATAAGACAAAAAAATGCCCCCAGTAGGGGGCAGCCGAAGTTATAAATGTGGTTGTCAGACTATTCAATGCTCCTCTTAATGAGATGATCACAAGAGATAGATCCTTATAAAGTCTGGTCAAACCATCCGTTGAACGAGTAGTTTTGATTATATTATAACCATTCTATTATATTCTCTCCAAAGAAGCAAAAAACATTTCATAAGAGTCTTCCCAGCCTTCTCTTGGGTAGCTGGCACCGCCATTACAGCTTTTTAGTAAATTGGAAAAATATTCCTCCCCCTCTGCAAACAGTTCTCCCACAGTCATCGCAAATCCACTTTCTGTTGCCAGTTGGCAAAATGCCAATGCAGGGTCTTTTGCCTGTTTGGTTTCAAAAAGCATTTGTTTGAAAGCCTCATCTTTTTTTGCTTTTTCCAGCAGCTGAAATAACTTTTCATTCATTTGCAACCCCTCTTTTCTATTCATTTTCATAAAACTGTATCAACGCTTGTGTTCCCAGTTCTCCATCTCCGGCACGCTCCATAGTTTCATATGTATTGCGTACTACCTGTAATACATTCAAAAAAAGTCCTCTTTCTTCAGATTCTTCCATAGCAATGTTTAAATCCTTTACATAATGTTTGATAAAAAATCCCGGTGCAAAATCCCCTTTTAAAATTCTTGGCGCCATATATTCCATTTGCCAGCTACCCGCCGCACCTTTTGCAATACTCTCCAACATGGTTTTTAAATCCAATCCTACTCTTTCACCATATACCATTGCCTCACAAAGACCTGATATAACGCCTGCCAATGCAATTTGATTTGCCATTTTTGTATGTTGTCCACTACCGGCTTTTCCTTGATAGACAATATTTTTGCCCATGGCTTCAAAAATATCTTTGCAATGATCAAATACTTCTTTTTCTCCTCCAACCATAATCGAAAGAGAGCCTTGTTCTGCCGCAATATCTCCTCCGGAAACTGGAGCATCCAGTGCAAAAACCCCTTTTTGTTTTGCTTGTTCATATATTTTTACAGACAATTTGGGGCTTGTTGTTGTCATATCAATAACATAAGCTCCCTTTTTGACATTTTCTAAAATACCCTCTTTTGCAAAATATACTTCTTGCACATCTTTAGGATATCCTACCATGGTAATCACAGCGTCTTTATCTTTGACACAATCTGCTATGGTATCGCACCACAAAGCCCCTTGTTCTATAATAGGTAAAGCTTTTTGCTTTGTTCTTGTATAAATAGAAACAGAAAAACCTTTTTTAAGCAAATTTGCCGCCATGGATTTGCCCATTACACCAATTCCAATAAAACCTATGTTTTTCATATGATTTCACTCCTTTTTCTTTTCTACATACATTCATATAACATAAAAAACACTGAAAATATTGCCCACTGTCAAAAAAATCTTCTATTTTCGCCTTTTAGGCTTTTTTAAAATATTCTCAGGTTCTATTCGCTTAATATAAAAATACAGAAATTTGTGACAAATATATTTTTGATATCCATAATACTCTTTCCCATAACGATAAAGGCAATGACAAAAACAATGCCCACAAGAAATGATAAAATCTTTCAAAGTAATTTTTATATTTATGTATAAAAACAGCTCTTTTGTGTAAGAATCAGTATTTTAATTTGTTTTATTATACTTTCAATAAGGAGATATTTGCCTATATCATTTTAATATAACAGAATCTATTTTCAGCAAAGGAGATTGATTCATGGTTTCAAAACCTTCAAATACTCTCCTTTGCCAAAAGTGAACGTCTGTGTAGTTTTTTATTCGGAAATATTTTGTTTTTCAGCCATTTTAGTAAAAATGGGTTGATAGACAATCTGATTTTCTGTATCTTTTTTTACAAAACATCATTATTTTTGGGATAATTGTTCCATCCATTGTTGTACTTCTTTATCCTCTGGAGAAAGTTTCAAAAGACGTTGTACTAAATCTAATGCCTCTTGTTTCATAGCCGGCTCTTTCATAACTGTTTTGACATTTTCTTTTGCATTTTCTATTAATTGCTGTATTTTTTGGTTTTTTTGCTGTGCTTTTTCCATTTCTTTTTGCAAATCTTGTTTGCCTTCAGGAGTAGAGGCAATTTGCTGTATCACCAATTTTTTTACATTTGCAGGCAATGTTTGAATATGATTTTGTAAAAAGTTGTAAGCGTCTTGTGCCGCCTTTTGCTGCTCTGACGTACCTTCCTTTCTTCTTTTGCTGAGTATAGGATAATATTGTGCTAAAGAAATATTTGCTTCTCGCATATAATTGCATTGTATCACTGTCACAAAAAAATTAAAAAGCTGATAGCTTGTTATCTTTTCAAAATCAACGGCTTTCAACAATTCTCCGGCTTTTTTAAAATCCTTTAAAGCCATATAAGAACGTATTTGCATCTGCTTCATATATTCTTTTGCACTGATGCTGGCGTATCGAATGGAGGTTGTGCGCATTAAAAATAAATCCAACTGTCCTTTTTCATATTTTTCTACCAATTCAAAATACCGTTCTATCATTTTTAATGCAGGGTTATATTGTTTTTGCTGAAATAAACAAGCACTTTGTATAAAACGAATGTCCATTTCAAAAAGCTGACATCTTTTATCTGTAAAAAACTTCAAATAATCTTTACAAATTTTTAATGCCTTTTCTTTTTCATTCTGTCCCCAATAGTAAGCCGCTACCTTTACAAACGCTCCAGGGGCAAACATATTTTTTACATTTTGATACATCACTTCTTCTGTAACACGAATAATGTCGGCAAAAATTTCTTTTTTGACCACATCTTGCTCTACCAACAAATGTACCAATACCCTTAAATCTCGTAAATTATTTTCCTTTAATGTTTTTTCCAGTAAAGAGGCGTTTCTGTATTTTTTCTCTTTTCTCTTTTTTTCATCTTCAAAAGCATATCCATCATGATAAAGTGTCAAATCAAATGTATAAGTTGGTTCCATATAAGGCACAGATTCGTGTATCATACCCACATATCTTGGATGTAAGTCACTGCGAAATACCCTATAATCTAAAAATTCGGAACTTTCTCCATGATATTGTTTCAGGCTTTCACAACTTCTGCACTGCTTTGCATCAAAACAATTTTTCTTTTTTATAAAACATCCTCTATAATGAAATCTTTCTTCACTTGTAAAAAATTTAACCAAATGAGAAACGTCTTCTACCAATTCCTCATCGGCGTCAATCACCATAATCCACTCGCCTCTTGCCTGCTCCAAGCCTACATTACGAGCAGCAGAAAAATCATTGCACCATTGAAAATGAAGCACTTTATCAGCATATTTTTCAGCAATCTTTATGCTTTTATCTGTAGAGCCTGTATCTGTTACAATCACTTCACAAGGAAGCTGTTCTCTCAAAGGCGTCAAAGATTTTAGACATCTTTCCAAGCATCTTTCTTCATTTTTTACAATCATGCAAATGGATAAACTAATCTTTTCCTGTTCCATAAGTTCCTCCTCTTATCCTATGCCGCTTTTGGCTACTTTTTAAGTATAAAAATTATTATCATTAGTATAAGCAATTTTCACTTTACAATACCTCAATGCATGCAAGATACTGGTATTTAACAAAACTGTCCAAGAGTTTAGCTATGCTAAATCCTTCTTTTTTTTAAAAAAAGAAACATTTTAATACAATATATTTTTACCATAATTCTACAATATTTTTTTATCATATGCAAATTTTTATCATTTATTTTGAATATTAAAAAAATTTCATAAAAAAGGGATATTTAAAAAAATATCCCCAAAGTGTAAACAAACTATTTTTACAAATGTATTACAGCCAAAAGATTTGGCAAACAAAGTGTTTTACAAATAAAATCCATAGACAGAATTTACTGCTGACAAGCAAAGTAATGTATTTGGAGTGATTTATATCCTTGAAGCAAACTGTTTATACTTTTATCTGCTCGTCACAATCTTTGATGAATGGTTGCTGGCTCCCTCAATATGTTTTTCAAAAATATCTCCTTTCTATCGCCTTTAAAATCCCATAAATAAAAATCTTTTGTCTAATTCTGCGCCATTGTTTTTTGTAGGAAGCTATGCCATATACAATATTTTGACAACTGCTTTTACAATATACCCATTTTTCATTGATTTGTATAAAACTATCTCCTAACACTACAGAACTTGTCATTATAATGGTATTCCCTGTTGCTAAAGCACCTGATTTTTGTGATGTTCCTATAAGTTTTTTCAGTTCTACAGTTCTATTATATCTGTCATAATAGATTTTTGTAATGCCTTTTTTTGTTTTAGCTTTTTGAGCTACAAATGAGTTGTCTCTACATCATTGCTTTTTTCATATGATCAAATATTTTTTCCATGACCATTTCTTTTTTTAATATTACCATTCTGTTACATTAAAATGATATAAATAACAGCTTCTTATTGAAGGTACAATAAAATGAACTAAACCACAGTTTCTCACAGAAAGGAGCAGTTTTCTATATATAAATATAAAAATTACCTTTAAAGATTTTACTATTTCCTTTTCTGATTCTTTTTGGCATTATAGAAAAAATAAATACGAACATCAAAAATATATTTGTCGCAAATGTCACCATCCATTTACTTGAAAGCCTAATAAAATAAAAACTTCTGACAAAGCCTATTCCAAATGCCCTATTTGTACCAGAAATATTTTTGTTTGGCACAAACACGACTCTTCTATTCATTTTAAGTGTCATTCTGTCTGGACATTCCATTCAAGTGCCGGTTTTGGAAAACTTTTTGCTAAACAAATGCAAATAATTTTAACAATACCAGCAGTATAGACAGGGATACTTATCATAAAGTCAAGCTATCGTTCATTTGAACTTTTGCAAAAAGAAGTTTTCTGATTTTACCAATGCTGCTTTTAAAAGATTTCGTTTTGTACCAAGTTTATATACTCTTACGCTTTACTTTGAGGCTTGTTGCTCTCTTGGACAGATACAAAGCTTATGAAACAAGCATATGTCTGTTTGCGTTTTTCACGTTTCTATTTATCGTTGGATTGGTCATTTTGCTTCTTTTTTCAGAACTATTTCTCAATTCTTTCTGTAAAAGTCTGACCTGTACTCTGAGCAATGGCACACTGACGAAACTGGTATTAAAATCAAAAGACAGCAGCATTGGATATTGCTGTATTACCAAACAAGGATTGTAATTGCTTTTTGTTTGTCTAGTACAAGAAATAGCAATACTGTTCTTATACTCTTTAAAAAGCCACGCAATGCCACAGATACATTTTCTCTTACCATTGTTACAGATTAATATTGTCAATATTAGTTGACATATTTTTATCAAAGATATCGCTGGCTATGCTGCCAGTTCCAAAGTCTGATAATCATGTTTCCACTTTGTCATAGTAGGAAGCTTGGCATTGGCGGAGCAGATCCTCCTGTTGTTCCAATAACTGATGATTACTCTTGATACTTATCATCTACCGCTTATGTTTGTCTATACTAAATCAAATCATACTGTTTACAATTGCTGCGTGATGATATCAGTAATAATATGATAGAACCCATAAAACTTTTAAAGCTTGATACAAGACGAAAAAATGATTGCATTGTTTTAAATCTGCTTTGGATATCATTTCTAATTTTCTGTTTTATTATCATTTTATCCATAGCCATTCTTATTTGTACGAACGAGCATCTGTTTCTATTGCAGGTATTGTATATACTCAACAACAAGCAAAGCATCAATTTTTATTTTTAAAAAATTTTTTAGGTGTTGGCTTTTATTTGTATGCTCTTTTTTAAAATTACATTTTTAAAATTTTTTTACATTTTTATTTTCATATTAAATTAACATAATCAATATTACTTCAATTTATCAATAATATCAATCAATTCATCTATTTTTTTGTCTTCCTGTCCTGTCTGGAAAGCATCTTTGACACAGCATTTCATGTGTGCGCGCAATATTTCTTTGTTTGCCTTTCTGAGTATGGCGTCCGTTGCCAGTATTTGATTTGAAATATCTACACAATATCTGTCTTCTTCTACCATTTTTAAAATGCCGTCAATTTGTCCCCTTGCCGTTTTGAGCAATCGAACAATCTGTTTTTGATCTGCCTTCATATACTTTCTCCTTATTGCACATCAACAACTGTATAGCCTGCATCTGTAACAGCTTTTACAAGAGTTTCTTGGCTAATTTCCTTTGTGGAAGAAACAGTTGCCGTTTTATTATCCAGGCTCACCTCTGCTGTCACCCCGTCTATGGCATTTAATGCCTGCTCCACTCTGGATGTGCAATGTCCGCACATCATTCCTTCAATAGTCAATACTTTTTTCATTTTCCATTCCTCCTTATTTTCCCTTTTTTCACTATTTTGTATTTTGATTGTCCGCCCTTTTTCTTTTCTAAAATCAGGCTGAAACAATTTTAAACGCAAAGCGTTTGTTACCACAAATACAGAACTAAAGCTCATTGCCGCCGCGGCAAACATAGGATTGAGTTTCCAGCCCAACGCCGTATAAAACACCCCTGCCGCCAAAGGAATGCCAATGGCATTGTAAAAAAACGCCCAAAACAAATTTTGTTTGATATTTCGTATCACAGCACGGCTTAGCTGTATTGCCGCTACCGCATCTAATAAATCGCTTTTCATCAATACAATGTCTGCCGATTCTATAGCAACATCTGTACCAGCGCCAATGGCAACGCCTACATCAGCTCTGGCTAATGCAGGAGCATCGTTGATACCATCACCAATCATAGCCACCTTTTTCCCTTGCCGCTGTATTTGTCTGACTTGTTTTTCTTTATCTTGAGGCAGAACCTCCGCCACAACATTTGTCAGATTCACTTGCTTTGCAATGGCTTGTGCTGTTTGTTGATTATCTCCTGTGAGCATGACAACATCAATGCCCATATCGTGGAATTTTGCAATGGCTTCTTTACTGGTATCCTTCACCACATCAGCCACTGCTATCACTCCCAAAAGCTTTTTATCCTCTGCAAAATACAAAGGCGTTTTTCCTTCCTTAGCCAGAGCTTCTCCTTTTTGAAAAAGAATGTCTTGCTCAATTTTTTCTGCTTTCATCATTTTCATATTACCCGCAATGACTTTTTTTCCAAAAACATCTGCTTTAATACCTTGCCCGGCAATGGCTTCAAAATTTTCTCCATTTTCAACAGCAATATTTTTTTCTTTTGCATACTTAACAATGGCTTCCGAAAGCGGATGTTCAGAAAGCTGCTCTACCGCCATAGCACTTTTTAATAATCTATTTTGAAATACGCCTTCTGCTAAAAGGATATCTGTCACTTTTGGCTTACCTTCTGTCACAGTTCCTGTTTTATCCAGTATCACTGTATCAATTTCGTGAGCAATTTCCAAGCTTTCTGCAGATTTTATCAAAATACCGTTTTCCGCTCCCTTTCCTGTACCAACCATAATGGCTGTGGGTGTTGCCAAGCCTAGAGCGCAAGGGCAGGATATGACAAGCACCGCAATACCTATAGAAAGAGCAAAGCTAAATGGATATCCCAATAATAGCCACACAATCATTGCAATCACAGCAATGGCAATCACTACCGGAACAAATATACCGCTGACTTTGTCTGCTAATTTTGCAATGGGAGCCTTGGAAGCACTAGCTTCTTCTACCAATTGTACAATTTGAGACAATGTGGTATCACTTCCTACTTTTTCTGCCTGAAATTTAAAATAACCTGTTTTATTTACTGTAGCTCCTATCACAGTATCCCCTATATTTTTTTCCACAGGAATGCTTTCTCCTGTCAATGCAGATTCATCCACTGCCGAAAAACCTTCTACAACAATACCATCTACCGGTATACTTTGACCAGGGCGTACTACAATGATATCTCCTTTTTGTACCTGTTCTATAGGAACCTCTATTTCTGCTCCGTTTTTGAATATGGTAGCCTTTTTTGGAGCCAAGTCCAATAGCTTTGTAATGGCTTCTGATGTTTTTCCTTTTGAGCGCGTTTCCATATATTTTCCTACTGTAATCAAAGTCAATATCATACCTGCTGATTCAAAATAAAATTCCATACCATAGCTGTGAGCCATTTGCATATCGCCATGCCCCATATAATAGCCTATGGCATAAATGGCTCCGACACTATATACAAAAGCTGCTGTTGCTCCCAATGCAATCAAAGAATCCATATTAGGGGAACGATGCCATATTGCTTGAAAGCCTGTAGAAAAATATTTTCTGTTTAAATATAATATGGGCAATGTTAAAAACAGTTGTGTTAATGCAAATGACATCATATTTTCATGTCCCGACAATATTTCAGGCAAAGGCATTCCCATCATATGCCCCATAGAAATATAAAATAACGGCACTAAAAATAGAAAAGACCAAATCAGTCTTTTTTTCATACTTTCCATTTCAGACTGTGCAATATTTTCCACCGGTATAGAACTATTTTCCGCCCCATGCACCTTTGCGCCATAGCCTCCTTGTTCTACAGCTTTTATAATTTCATCATCTGTCAATTTTGTATCTTCATACTCCACTGTCATAGAATTTTGCAGTAAATTGACATTAACAGAACAAACACCCTGTAATTTTCCAACACTTCTTTCCACATGAGCACTGCAAGCGCTGCAAGTCATACCGGTTACATCAAATTTTTGTTTCATATTCATCACCTCTTCCATACACCCCCCATAGGTATGGTATTATTGTAATGCTGTATTTCTCTTTTGTCAATATCATTTATCTATTTTTTATTTTTATGCATCAAAAAAGGCGAAAACATACTATTTTTTCGCCCTATTTTTATACTATTAAAAAAATAAATTTCCTGCTGCATTTACCACACTGCAAACAAAAATCCCTACCATAGTAGGCAATAAAAAGGAAGTAATCGTCCATTTGACGCTTTTCGTTTCTTTTGCAATGGTCCATAGCGTTGTAGCGCAAGGAAAATGATTTAATGAAAACAATATTGCACAAAGTGCTGTCAATGCCGTCCAGCCATTGACTCTTAATATCTCTCCCATTTCTGCCAATCCGGATACTTCTGTAAGCATGCTGCTTTGACAATAGTACATCAAAAGAATGGGAATGACAATTTCATTTGCAGGAATACCCAATATAAATGCCGCCAATATGATTCCGCTTAATCCCATAACACTGCCTAGGGGAGATAGCATTTGCGAAAACCCTTCCAACAGTGTCATATCTCCCATAGTAATGTTTTGCAGCAGCCATATCAATGCGCCCGCAGGAATGGAAACACATATAGCTCTTCCCAAAACAAATATAGTTCTGTCAATGACACTTCGCATGATTACTTTTAGAATCTGAGGTCTTCTGTAAGGAGGCAGCTCCAACGTAAAAGAAGAAGGAATCCCCTTTAATACAGTAGCGCCTAATATTCTGGAAACAGCCAATGTAACCATAACAGAAAGCACTAACACAATCATTACAAACATTGCCGCCAAAAAAGGATTTCCCTCTGCAAAAAAAACACTGGCAAGCATAATAATCGTAGGGAAACCCCAACCATTGTCAGAGAAAAAATCCCCTCAGGGATTTTTTGTTATGATTTTTCTGTCAAAGCAGACAATGCTTCTTTTAAAGCTGTAATCTCTTTATCATAAACCTCTTGTTCTCCTGTTATAGTACAAGCATAATAGGCATTTTCCGACTCTGCCACAACCTGAAAGGCTTTTATAACAGTGCCATTACTATCGTCTGAAGTTAATTCCTCCCCCATTACTTTTGTCATATTTGTCATGGTATATTCTTGCTCTTCAACTGTTGCCAAGGAATACAATCCTGCTATAAAAGCGTTTGTTTGATAATAAATTTGAAAGCGTTCTAAAGAATCCAGTCCCATGGTATCTTTTGCTATTTCTTTATCATAGCGTTGTATTGAAATACTCATGGTTCTTTCTTCATCAGAATATGCCACAAGCATATCTTCGTTGCTGGCGCCGGTATCTTGCACCCAATTTCCGGGCAGTGTCAGAGCATATTTTCCACTGGCGCTGGAATATTCTTTTGGCGTAGTATCTTCTCCACTACAACCTACTGCCAAACCAATGATAAAAACAAGCAAAAAACAAATCCTTATTTTTTTGATGATATTCATATGCTTTTCCCCCTTATGCTTTTATGGATTCTGTTACATTAAAATGATATAGACAACAGTTCCTGATTGAAAGTACCCTAAAATGAACCAAAACTCTGTTTCTCCTAGAAAGGTGCTGTTTCTATGCATAAATATAAAAATTACTTTTAAATATTTTGCTATTTCTTGTCCTCATTGTTTTTCTCATTGACTTTATCGTTATGGAAAAGATAATTATAAGTATGGAGTCTGCTTTTGATGTCATTTCTAATTTTTTGTTTTATTATCATCTTATCCATAGCCCTTCTTGTTTGTTCAAACAAGCACTTTCTTGTGTTGCAGGTGTTGCATACGCTCAAAAACAAGTAACATACAAGTTTTTATTTTAAAAAAATTTTTCAGGCGTTATCTTTTATTTGTATGTTCTTTTTTATGATTGTATTTTTAAAAGTCTTTTTTGTATTTTTATTTTCATATTAAGTTAACAGAATCTATTTGTGTTTATTTTTTATTATAACACATTTTTTTGTTTGCTTCTATGTACTTCTTTACAAATAATACCAAACTTCTTCTCCGGTCCAGATACCTTTTTTGATTAAAAAACGGATTGCTTCTTGTTTTTGTTTTATAGACAACTCTTTCCATAATGAAAAAAAGGAAATGGTATCTGTTTGCAGCCATTGATTTTGCTGTAAAAGAGTTTTGGTTTTTTGGAGCATATTTTGCTGATTTTGCAATTGCATTAATTTTTGGTTGACTTCTTTTATCAAAATATCATTTGCTTTTTGCTCTCCCAATAAAGCAATATAGTTTTCTTTTTGCCTTTGACAATGCAATATGCCTTTTTGACATTGTTTGATTTCTTGAGAAAATGTATTGTTTTGATATTTTTTATAAATTTCATCAAAACAATTTTTCTCTGAAATATATTGTAATAATAATTTTTCTGTTTTTTCATCCGTTTGGTTTCCCGACAAATTTTGCATAGTACATTTTTTTTGCAGCTTTGCTTTACAAATATAATCAAATACAATCCCCTTTTGCTGATTCCTTCTCTTTTTTGCCTGCATTTTGCTTCCGCACTTTTGGCAATATAATATTCCAGAAAGCAAGGCGTATTCATTTTCTGTTTTTTGTTGTTGTGTGTTTGGTTTATTGCGTTGCAATATATTTTGTACTGCTATCCATTGTTTCCCTGTCACAATGGCTTTTTGTTTTCCTTTTGCTACAATCCAATGTTCTATTTTTTGTCTTGGAGCAGATTTTTTTGCATAATTTCTTTTGTTGTATGCTAACAATCCATAAATATCAGAGCATTCCTCTTTTGAAAATGTCACAGTAGCTTTCTGTTTTAAAAAATATTCTCTGGCTTGTTCATCTGCATGACAATAGACAGGATTGGACAATATTTCTTTGATACCTATCAGAGAAAAAGGCTTGTTTTGTCTGGAAAAAATTTTTTCCTCTTCCAGTTTCCTTTTCACCGCTGAAACAGAACAATATTCCAAAAACAACATATATATTTTTTTAGCCGTCATCATTTCAAACTCATTTTGTTCTAAATAGCAAAAAGAATGTTCTTTTTCCACCGCTCTTTTTGATATAAAACCCAAAGGAGGCGTACCGCCTAACCAATACCCCTTTTTTGCCAAATGCATCATATTATCTTTGACTCTTTCTGCAATGGTTTCTCTTTCCAGCTGAGCAAACACAGACGCCATATACATCATCGCCCTTCCTGTAGGCGTTGCAGTATCAAACTGTTCTTGAACGCAAATAAAAGCGATGTTCCATTTTGAAAGCTGTTCTACTAATTGGGCAAAATCTCCCACATTTCGGCTGATTCTGTCTAAACGATAGCATACAATATAATCCAGCTTTTTTTGTTGCGCCCACAAAAGCATATTTTGAAACTGAGGTCGCTCTTTATTTTTTGCTGAAACGCCTTCTTCTGAAAAAATATGTATCTGATGTTTTGTTCCAAAACGAGCTTCAATATATTTTTTGCAAATCAAAATCTGATTTTCAATGGATTCTCCCTTTCCTGTTTGTTTTGATTTTCTACTGTAAATAGCAAATTCCATACCAATTTCCGCCTTTATATTGCTTTTTTTAAAAGTATATGTAAAAAAATAGAAATATTCACAGAAATTCTAGTTGACAAAAGAAATACTCTGCTACTAAAATGGTAAGCAATTATAGCAAAATCATTTATTTTTTAGAAAGGTGGAAAAATATGAACTCTACAACTGGATTTAATGGCAGTCAAAATTATGTAGCCTCTCAAGAACTGATGGGAGCTGTCAACATCGCTATGGCATTAGAAAAACCATTGCTTATCAAAGGAGAACCGGGAACGGGAAAAACCATGCTGGCAGAAGCCATCTCACAGGCTCTTGGCAAAAAACTTATCATATGGAATATCAAATCCACTACAAAAGCACAAGACGGCTTATATGTTTATGATGTGGTGCAAAGACTTTATGACAGCCAATTCGGCAATGCCGGAGTGGATGATATTGCAAAATATGTAAAATTGGGAAAACTGGGCGAAGCCTTTGACTGTGAAGAACAAGTCATTCTTTTGATTGATGAAATCGACAAAGCGGATTTGGAATTTCCAAACGACCTGCTTTGGGAGTTGGACAAAATGGAGTTTTATATTCCCGAAACAAAGCAAACCATTCGTGCAAATCATCGTCCTATTGTTATCATCACATCAAATGCAGAAAAAGAACTGCCGGATGCTTTTTTAAGAAGATGTATTTTCCACTACATTGCTTTTCCTACACAGGATTTGATGGAAGAGATTGTAGCAGTACATTTTCCTCATTTGGATAAAACATTGTTAAAACAGGTTATGGAAACATTTTATTGGATTAGAGGACTTTCCTCCATACAAAAAAAACCAAGTACTTCAGAAGTTTTGGACTGGATACAGGCATTACTTCTTGGAGGCATCAGCGAAAAAACCATTCGAAAAGAAATTCCCTTTGCCGGAGTTTTGCTCAAAAAAAATGAAGACTTAGACGCATTGGAAAAATATAAAAAGTAAGGCAGGTGACAGCTATGTTCAGCTCCTTTTTTTACCTTTTACGAGCCAGAGGTCTTTCTGTTTCTTTTAACGAATGGATGACGCTTTTGCAAGCATTGCAAAAAAACCTGCACCATTGCACTTTTACAGGCTTTTATTATGTTTGCCGAGCAATTCTTGTAAAAAGTGAAGCAGACTTTGACCGTTTTGACGGCGCTTTTTTAGAATATTTTAAAGATATTGAATTTACAAAAGAATTGCCAAAAGAATTATTAGAATGGCTGGAAAATCCAAAAGACAAACCAAAAGATACATTTGACATGCAAAGAGCCATGCAAAATAATAAACTCTCACCAGAGGAAATACAAAAAATGTTTTTGGAACGCTTGGAAGAGCAAAAAGAAGAACACAATGGAGGCAGCTATTGGGTTGGTACAGGAGGCGTTTCTGTATTTGGAAACAGCGGATACAGTCCGAAAGGCATTCGTGTAGGGGGCGTTTCTCGTTACAAATCAGCATTGCAAGTAGCCGGGGAAAGAAACTTCAGAGATTTTCGTAATGACAACACATTGGATACCAGACAGTTTCAAATGGCATTTCGTCATCTTCGTCAATTTTCCAGTCGTATTGACGCACCAAAAACAGAATTTGACATAGACAGTACCATACAAGCCACCTGCGACAATGCAGGAAAATTAAAAATGGTTTATCAAAAACCTAGAAAAAACACTGTCAAAGTGCTTTTGCTTATGGATTCCGGCGGTTCTGTGGAATATTACAGCCGCCTTTGCAGCGCTTTGTTTCAAGCAGTGAGCAAATCAAATCATTTTAAAGACTTAAAGGTATATTACTTTCACAACAGTATTTATGCCAAAGTGTATACAGAACCTACACTGCGTACAAAACTTGCTATTGATACCAACTGGATACTCCAAAACATCAGCAGCGAGTACAAAGTAATCATTGTAGGAGATGCCATGATGGAGCCTTCTGAACTGTTAGGAAGTAGCTTTTTCAGCTATGGCGTTAGAGATGAAAAACCGGGAATAGAATGGTTTCAAAAATTGAAAGACAAATATCCCCACATTGTATGGCTCAATCCCGCAAAACGTCCTCAGTGGAGCGGCTATTGGTCACATACTTACGACATATTGGCTGAGCTTTTTCCAATGTATTATCTTTCTGTAGACGGATTGGAAGCAGCTTTAAAAAAATTACTTGTTTCGCGATAACAAAAAATTATCGTCATAAAAAGAGGAGGTAACAAATGATGAAAAAAAATGCAGTCATTTTTGATGTAGACGGTACGCTTTGGGATTCTTGCCAAGCTGTTACAAACGCTTGGAATACCGCTATATCCAAATACCTACAATTACAAAAAAACATTGTTACATTAGAAATGGTAAGAGGCTTTATGGGAAAGACCACACCTGAAATCGGCTCTGCTCTTTTTCCGGATATGGAATTTGAAAAAATGCTTTCTATCATGGAGCAATGTGGTAAAGAAGAAGAAATAGAAATTGCTAAAAACGGAGGCATTCTTTTTGATGATTTAGAAAACACTCTTCAAATACTTTCCCAAAAATATGACTTATATATTGTCAGCAACTGTCAAGCCGGTTATATAGAAGCCTTTTTTGACTATCATAAATTGGGACATTATTTTAAAGACTATGAAAATTCCGGCAGAACAGGCAAGCCCAAAGGAGAAAATATCAAACTGATATTGCAAAGAAATCCTATTGCAAAAGCTGTTTACATTGGCGACACACAAGGAGACTATGAAGCTACAAAAATTGCGCAAATTCCTTTTATCTATGCAGAATATGGCTTTGGCACAGTAAACGCTTCCGTGCCTTCTGTCAAAAATATGAAACAAATTCCTTCTCAGGTAGATAGTATATTACAATCTTAAATGGCATAGCATAGCACAAAACAAATAAGGAGTTTTTTTATGAAGCCAAAACAAATTAAAATCATTTCTCCTACTGCAAAACAGCAGGAAGGCTTTTGTAGTCGCTGCAATGAAATTTATACTGCTTTGTTGGAAAGAAACAGCAAAGGGTTTTTTTATCATACCAAAGAAAAACCAAACTAATTTGGTTGTCATAAAAATAGTCTAAACATAAATCCACATCTTTGCTGTTTCTTTTTTAATCAATCTTTTTTATTTATGTTCTAATGCTACAAATTAAAGTCTTTTCTCCTACTCCAAAACAACAGGAGGGCTTTTCTAGTCGCTATGATGAATCTGATATGGCTTTGTTGGAAAGAAATAGCAAAGGGGTTTTTTATCATACCAAAGAAAAATCAAACTAATTTCTTTTGTCTTTGTGACAAAAGCAGTCCAAATTTAAACCGACATCATTGTTGTTTGCTTTTACTCAATCTTTTTTATTTATGTTCTAATGCTACAAATCAAAGTCTTTTCTCCTACTCCAAAACAACAGGAGGGCTTTTCTAGTCGCTATGATGAATCTGATATGGCTTT
>DVLQ01000147.1 GCA_018715395.1 Candidatus Coprocola pullicola
ATACCAAGCTTGCAAGGCATGCCGCTGCCGGCAGGAGGAGGATTTTTTAATCCCAATTTGGCAGACGATTTTTTAAAAGCCCCTTATCAAATGATAAAGCCGGATGGAGAAGATGTGGCTAAACTGACAGCAAAAGAAATGGATGAGGTCGCAAATAACATACCCAATACAGTAAACAGTCAAAAAATTGTAAAAGAAAATAGCGGAAAAACAGGAACTGACGTGCAGATAACAGATGGTGTGCAGGAAACAGAAATTAAAAATATAGCAAATGAACTTAGCATAGAAAGAGGAGCAAGGGATGGCTCCTTTAAAGATTTAATGGATTCTGATGAAGCGAAGCGGTATGAGAACTATTGGAAACAAGGAAGTGGATATAATGAGAGGGTAACAGTTGATGGAAAAAAGGTTGATTTAATATTGGATAAAGTTCAAGGTGGAGAATCAACAAGACAAAGACTTTACACTGTGCCAGGTGAAAGAAGTATCAAAGATGTTAAATTGGGTGAAAATGGTGAAGTTTATATTAGAGAAACAATTTTTGATAAATATGGTAGAAGGATTGGAAATAACGATTATACTAACCATGGACGTCCAGATGTACCAGAGCATACGATACCACATTATCATCAAAATCTACCTGAAAATCCATCACAACATGGTTCAGCTACACCAGGTTTACATCCTGATATACCATAAAGGAGGTAAAATTTTTAATGTTTAAAATAGCTAGAAGTTTGTATGCACTTGCTTATTGTGGTATTTATAAGTACCAAGATTGGCAAAAATGGGCAGATAAATTAATTTTAGATAATCAGGAACTTGATTTATGGATATATGATGTTTCTATAGCATATGATTTTAATGCTTTGAGTAAAGCTATTGGAGAGAGAATGGAACAAGAAAACTGGAGTGAATATCCCTCATATACAATAACAGAATTAATTCTTGGAGGTTATTATTATATGTATAAAAACAATAGTATTACATTATACAAATTAATAGAATGGTGTGGGAAAGTATCAGATGGTGGTGATGCACCAAAGGATTGTGAATATTTTTATGAATTAATGAATGAAATTGATAAACAACCTGCAGTAGAAAAAAGTTATGAATTACAAAAAGAGTTGGATCATTATTTAGAACCATTACGTCAAGAAATAATGACAAGAAAAAACTGGATTGAGAGTTGTTCATATAAAGATATTATAATATAATCGTAGTTTGTCAATGATACAGTTTTTGTTTATCTGTCTGGGTGTTGGCAATACCTCAAGGCTGAGGTGGGGAAAAGCCCCCCAGCCTTTAATTTGTGTACTATAAATGGAAAAGACATTGCACAACAAGCTAAAAACAGTTTTATAAAAGATGCGGCAAAAGGAGCATCGGTAGTAGCAGATGTAAAAGAAGCCGAAAAGGTTGCAGACAATACGCCAGATAGAAAAAATACGCCAAATACCTCAAAAACAGACAAAATGGAAGGAGAAAATACATCAAAAGAAAAAAATTCATCTGATGAAACAGAGGGCAGAAAAGTAACAAAAGAAGATAATGCCCAAAAGACTGGCTCTGGGGTGGAAACCAGCGGTGAAGTGAAGGAAACAAAGGTAGAAAATATCAAAGAAAAAATAGATGATAAAATAGAAGAAACTGGAGTTTGTATAATTAAATCTACACCAGAATTAGAAGCACATATAAAATATACCGATCCAACGGTACCAAGAAAAAGAGGAATTGGAGGAGCACATAATGTAGATGAATTTCTAAAAAATGATATACAAATAGTATCAAGAAAGCCTCATCCGGATATAAAAGGTATAGAAATTATAGAATATCAATTACCCAAATTAGATAAAACTGGAAGTCCAATTCTGGGAATATATCAGTCTGGAAAACCATTTAGTAAAACTGTTTACGATCCTAAAATTATAAGTGATAAAAGTTATATAAATAGAGGTATTGAAGCGGCAAATAACGCATTGACAACTTCTACAGATGGAGTTTTGCCAAGAATTTGGACGGGTGTAGATAGTCAAGGAATTGTGTGGAGAGGATATTGTGAAAACGGAGTTATCACATCATTTTATCCAGAATAATAACTTATGAAAGATAGGTGTTTATGTTGAAGAGATTAGATTTATTAACAGAAAGCGATTTATTATCTGATGAACATTATCCTGTTCAAGTGATATTTAATGATATTTATGTTGATCAATTTGCTGATATTGTAATTAATTATATAGCTAGAGGGCATGGATTTGGAACGGAATATGGAGCATGTGTATTTCCAGATGATTTAGATGAATATGATATTGCTACTGGTGGCATGTTTGATGGCGTTGAATTTGGATTACATAATGGTGAAGAAACTTTGCTTGATTATGATACTTTTTTTTATTATTTAAAAAAAGTGTGTGAACGATATTTGATAGAAAAATTAAATGAAACAGACGTAATCAGAACTGCTTTAAGGGATTTTCAATTTCGTTATAATATAAAGAATTAATAGAAAATCAATTTTTTTAAGAACAATAGATGATAGTGTAATGTTGAAATAATTTTAAAAAGGCACTAGCAGGAGAGCAGGTCATAGATAAAAAATATACGTTAGAAAATTTATTTACAGGCAAGCTAACATCGGAGGACATGCCAGATGCGATAACACTGCTGAATATGGTTGCTGCTACAAAAGGAGCATACTACAGAGGAATCTGTAACGGAGTAAAAGGGATTTGGGAAGGGGGGAAAATGCTTATTACAGAAACTGATAAAGTATTGGAGGGGATATATCAATCAGGTTCAGAATTTTTAGAAGCTCCTTTGAAGAATACATGGGAATTTTTAGGAGATATAAAAGATGGCTTTATAGACTCCGTATGGAGGAGTACGCCGCAGGAAATAGCGGAAAATGTGAGAGAGCTGGCATTTGACGTTGCTATCAGCGTACCGACGGGAGGAGCAGGAAAAGTAGTCAGTGGGGCGGC
>DVLQ01000148.1 GCA_018715395.1 Candidatus Coprocola pullicola
ACTACAAACTTTATTGATAGGATGTGAAATCATATTATTTACTATCTTTTTTATAAACATCGTCTTGCCATGATATCTAGCTCTATAATACTATTAAAAGAAAACGAATATCAACAATATAAAATACAATAGAGCCTATTTTTAATAAATTTATATACTAACAAAAATACTGATATAAAAAGCTATATTTTAATATTTAAAATATAGCTTTATTTTTAAAGTTTATTTTTATAAGTATCTAATCTAAACAAAAAACAGCATAACAAGAGCTATGCTATTTTCTATAAATTATATTATTTTTGTCATTGCTTTATATAAATGTAGGCATACTAGGATTTTCTACTGTATACCACTGAGATTGATAGCGTATGTAGCAGTTACCTATCTCATCTATCACATAACAAAATTCTGTTGTATTTGATTGTGCATCATATACCACAAAACAAAAACTTTCTCTATTTTCATTTTTTTCAGGACTTTCATCTTCCGGAAAAGAAAATTTGTTTAGTGTAAATGTATTTAGCCAATTAGCCGCTTCGTTAATAGCCTCGCTATCTTCTATAGTCCAGTTTGTTTCTTCGCCGAAATAAAAATGATTTACTTCTATTTTAATGGCATTTGCAATGTTTTCAAAATTCATATTTTGTATAATTTCATTTTGACAACCTACAAAAAGAAATATACATAATACAACTAATATGAACCCATCTGCTATTTTTTTCATTTTTTTCACCTTACTTTTATTTAAATTGGATTTTTAAGATATGATCCAAAACGGACCCAAACTATTGGCGCCACCTTTGGCTTCTTCTAAAAGCAATCCTAAAGAAAATATTTTTTGACTCTTTTGAATACTTTTTGGGTCGGCTACAAATACATTTCCTTCTTTTGTAATTCCTCTTAATACAATAAAATGTCCACTTGATGTAAAGGCGCCTTCTCCTAATAGTGCAATTACAAATTTTCCATCAGCCAAAGCATCTGCGATTTTTTGTCCTTCTGTTACTTTTGCTTGCTCTACAGAAAGCCCAAATGCTTCTGCGCCTTCTTGTATCAGCGTGTGATAACTCCCACTTCCTTCAGTGCAATATCCATGTGTATAAGCCCAGTCTGCCATCTCTTTTGGATTTATGATAGTATCTGTTAATGTAGAAATTACCATAGCCAGTGAAGTCGGTCCACAGCCTGTTTGAGAAATTAAGTCTGTTTTACCATATTTTTCATTTCCCCATCTACTGTCTTCTTGATTATAGTATAAGATTTCTCTTATTCCTGTTTCGTAAGTTAATCCTTTTGTCAGTTCTGTTGCAGAAGCCTTATTTGCAGATTGCTGTAAAATCCATTGTACCGGTGTGCTTTCTGCAAATGTGTATTCTTTTTGCAAAATAAAAGCATGAAAAAGAAAGAAAAAAAGCAGACTCATTACAAGCGCTTTTTTAAAAGGATATCCCTTAGAAAAATGCCATATTTTGTTATTGGGTATTGTGACAGCTCTGTTAATATATGCTATTACAATGAAAAAAATACTGCTGCTTAACAAGAATATTTGTAATGCTATTTCTAATTTCATAAGGCTTCCCTCCGTTTCTTTTTCTTTGTTGTATCTATCATACAATAAAGAGTTTAAGAAACACCCAATGGTTCATTACAATATTCTTAAAATTTGGAAAAGAAAAAGTAAAAATTTCTCATTTTATATGAAATCCCTTTTGATAAAGGGGAAGTAACATTGCTCCTATACTATTGCCCAGCGTCATAATAATTAGTAAAACCACTGTATGAAAAGACCATTTTTGTGCCATAGAAAAATAATACATATTTGCAACAACGTGTTCAAATCCGCTTAATATAAATACCATAACGGGTATAAAAATTGCAATTACCTTTATAGCAGCGCCTTGTTGTTCTCGAAAGGTATCTACCGCAATGAACATCAATATACCACAAAAAACAGATAATATAAAAATACTAAAAAAAGGATCGTTTAATTTTGTTTCGGTCATAGACGCCACTTTTTCAACCATATCTTGTGTAAAAATTCTTGTGTTTTGAACACATTTTGCAATCAAAAATGTGCCGCAAAAATTACCCATCCATGTAATGATTAATTCAATCAAATACTGTTTTTTTTGAAAAGGTAAATAACCTATTTTTCCGGTAAATAATTGCAGTTGAAACACTACAACAGTAAATAAACCAACTCCGAACATACAAGCTCCCAATACTTTGTTTTCCAAAGAGAGAAAAGCTGTTGCTCCCATACCAATCATAAAACCTGCTAATACCGCTGATACAAATTGTCTTGCTTGTTCCATTTTTCGTATCCTCCCTATATCATTTTAATAGAAAATGACTTTGCCTAAAAACGAAAAAAAGCCGCATCTAGGCAAATCTGCCCAGACGGTCGGCTTAAAATAGGTCATACTTCATGTGGTAAAATCCACTTCCGTCAGTCATATGACTTCTTTTTTACTATACAAAAAAAGTATTTATTTGTCAATGTTTTTTATTTTCTTCCATAACCATACTGTATGCGATAAGCTTTGTAAAAATAAATACTAATAAATAATGTGAAAAGCTCAGCTAAAGGAACAACTATCCAAATGCCCACTACACCCAAAAACAATGGTAATATCATTATACTTGGAATAAAAAAACCTAAAGAACGCATAAAAGAAATAAGTGCGGATATTTTTCCGTTAGAAAATGCTGTAAACATAGCTGAAGAAAAAATATTAAATCCATCAAATAAAAATGCAGAAGCATAAATACGAAATCCCATTACAGTAACATCATATAGTGAGGAGGTTTTGTCTGTAAAAATAGCTGTAATAATAGGTGATATTATCTCTGATAAACAAAATGCAAATATACAAAATACAACTATCATACGATATCCATATTTTATTAATTTTTTTAAATGTATGACGTCATTTTTACCATAGTTATAGCTAATCAAAGGAGCCATACCCGAAGAAAATCCCAGTATAATAGACGTCAATAAAAATTGAGTATATAATACAATGGTAATAGCGCCTACACCATCTACTCCGATATATTCCAACATTTTGATATTAAATAAATAAGTCGTAATCCCTGTAGAAACCTGTGTTACCATTTCAGAGCTGCCGTTTGTACAAGCATTGATAATAGTGCGAAATTGAAATAGCGGCTTTTGAAAATACAATGTTCCATTTTTTCTCGAAAAATACATAAAATAAGAAAATCCGATGATAACAGGAATGACCATTCCGATTTCTGTTGCCAGTGCAGCGCCTTTTACGCCAAGCTGCAAAGGTACCATAAAAATATAGTCTAATATGATATTAGTAATACCGCCTATAATGCTATTGATTAGCCCCAATGCTGGTTTTCCGGCTGTTACAAGAAAATAGTCAAAATAAGTTTTTAAAATAGCAATGGGTACAAAATATAATACAATAGATAAATAATCGTAACAATATTGGTATAATTCTTCTGTAGAACCTGCTAAATAAATAATATTTTCTATAAAAATTCTACCAAAAACCGCAATAACAACTCCTACACAAAATATTACAATGGTCAATGCTGTAAAAATTCTTCTGGCTTTTTCTGGCTTTTTTTCTCCCAATAGTGTTGCTACAATGGCGCTGCCTCCTGTTGCCATCATGATAGAACTGCCTAATACTAGATTAATAACAGGATATACAATGTTTGTAGCAGATAAGGCGTCTGCTCCTACACAACGGGAAATAAATATGCCGTCTACAATGGTATATAATGACAAAAATACCATTGTAGACATTGTTGGCAGTGTAAATAATAATATCGATTTTAATGAAATTTTTTTATCCAGTCCAATAGCCATATGGATACTCCTTTCTTTTATATGGTATACGTCAAAACATTATATCTGTTCTTTAATAGAATGTCAAAACAATTACAAAACTTATAAAAAAGTGAAGTGATTGGATATGAAAAAATTACTCGATGTAGATTTAGGTGGAGCAACAATTAAAATTAGTTTATTTCAGTCAAATTTAGAAAAAATTGCAAAAAAAAAGATTGCTACAGAAACTCATAAAGGTTCTAATTATGTATTACATTTAATGACTTCGCCAATACAATCTCTTTTAGAAGAACATACTTTATCAACAATATTACATCTATAGGAATCGAGATTCTCAGATTACTGGATCTAGAAAATAGTATTTCGTTATATTCTCCTAATTTTACAAATTGAAGGAATGTTCCGATTGGTCTTTGATTTGAAAAATTGCAAATTCCTGTTATAATAGACAACAATGTACATATGAATTTGTATGGTGAATGGAAACAGGGAATGAGAAAACAAAACATTATTCTTTTAACATTAGGAGCAAATCTTGGAGCAAGTGTTTTAATCAATGGCTCTATGTATTATGGTTGTACAGAAAATGCCTGAGAAATCGGACATATGCATTTATATCCAAAGGGCCGACCTTGCTATTGTGGAAGTTCTGCTTGTCTTGGCAAATATGTTTCTGCATCAGGTATAGATAGAAACTGTAAGAGAAAAATTAAGCCAAAAACGTTCTTCTCTATTAAAAGATTGGATAAAAAATGATATTAAAAATATAATAGCAAAATGATTTCTGAAGCTTTTGAAGTGGATGATGATGTGACAAAAGAAACATTGCAAGAAACAGGAACTTGTTTAGGATATGGACTTGTGAACCTGATTCATCTATATAATCCTGAAATGATTATTATTGGTGAAGGAATAGCAGAAGCAGGAGAACGCCTTTTATATTCAACAAGAAAGATTGTAGAAAAAAATATCATTGAGTTACCTCAAAAGAATTGTACTATCACTCTAGGAAAATTAGGAGATAGTACCAGTATGGTAGGCGCTGCTTTATGTGGATATGAATATACTTCTAAAAAATAGTATTTCTATCATTGTTTTTGTTTTCTGAATGAAGTAGTAGTATAAAAAATTTATATCACAGCAAAAAAATAATAAACTGCTCTGCTATAGTATGTATTAAATGTGTGTCTATTTCTAATACAAAAAACAAAACAGAAATATATAATCTTTTGATTGTTTGTATAAAATAAACAATCACTTGTGAAAGATTGTTAGTGTCAAATGCTATAGCAAGAGCAATACCATTTGATTTATATTTTGATGTCTGTTTTTTATATAATTAAAATCATATCTGTATGGCATTTTCTATTGGTAAAATAAAAAAATATATTATTATATACTCAACAGTAAAACTCATACATATCTTTTTATTATAAAAGGAAAATATATAAACAGAAACTGTTTAGAAATGAAAATAATGATAAAATAATTAAAAAACAGCCACTACTATATGAACTGCACCCCATTTGTTAGACAGTATGATATACTGAATAACAAGTGGGGTGATTTTTATGCCAAAAGGAGTACCAAATAAACGATATACACCAGAATTCAAGCAACTGGTGGTAGAAACGATGCG
>DVLQ01000149.1 GCA_018715395.1 Candidatus Coprocola pullicola
TTTCTTTTTGTAAAAAAGACCTTCCTAAAACATAAAGGAGTTTTTTTATGACACAAACTAATAAAATGGGAGAAAAACCTATTCTGCCTCTTTTGCTGTCTATGTCTTTTCCTCCTATGCTGTCTATGCTGATACAATCTCTCTACAACATTGTGGACAGCTATTTTGTGGCACAGATTAGTGTAGAAGCATTAACAGCCGTTTCATTGGCCTTTCCTTTACAAAATCTTATATTAGCCGCCGCTCTTGGCACCGGTATAGGAGCCAATTCCTACATTTCTCGTATGCTGGGAGAAAAGCAGTTTCATAAAGCAAACTTAGCTGCAAGCCACGCTATTGTATTAGCCTTTTTTTGTTATATTCTTTTTGTACTGCTGGGTTTGGTAGCAATCAAGCCCTTTTTTTATCTTTTTACAAAAGAAGACGTTATCATACAATTAGGTTGTCAATATACCAATATCATTGTATTTTTTTCCTTTGGGACATTAATACATATTGCTATCGAAAAAATATTACAGGCAACAGGAAAAATGATATTTCCTATGATACTGCAAACAATTGGCGCTCTCATCAACATCATACTGGACCCTATATTGATATTTGGTCTTTTTGGGCTGCCGGCTCTAGGCGTCAGAGGCGCTGCCATAGCAACCATTATAGGGCAGATTTCTTCTATGACTTTGGCTCTTTTGATTATGTTAGTAAAAAAGCATGATGTAAAACTGATTATCAAAAATTTTTCATTAGATATTTCTATCATCAAACAAATTTATGTTGTAGGATTGCCTTCTTTTTTGATGAATGCCCTTGGCTCTATATTAGTTATGGGATTAAATACTATACTAGCCGGATTTTCTAATATTGCAGTATCTGTATTTGGCATTTATTATAAATTACAGACATTTGTGTATATGCCCGTTAGCGGTCTGATACAAGGCGTCATGCCTATTATGGGCTATAACTATGGGGCTGAAAACAGTGTTCGTTTAAAAACAGTATTAAAAGACGCTCTTTTGATTACATTTGGCATAATGGTCTTTGGAACTGTATTATTCTGGACTTGTGCAGAACCTCTTTTATTATTTTTTAAAGCAGAAAACAATATGCTTTCTATTGGCGTACCGGCTTTACGTATCATCAGCATAGGCTTTTTACCCGCGACAGTAGGCTTTCAGCTTGCTACATTGTTTCAGGCTATGGGAAGGGGATTTTATAGCCTAATCATATTTTTACTTCGTCAGCTTGTCATTACACTGCCTTTAGCATTTTTGCTAGCTCCTTTTTTGGGATTAACGGGCGTTTGGATATCTTTTCCTATTGCAGAAGCATTTGCGGCTATCGTATCTTTTTTTCTTTACAGAAATGTCAAAAATAAAGAAATATTACTACAATAAAAAATTTTCAATGTAAACAATATATTTTCTATTAGCGTGCCTGCTTTACGTATCATCAGCATAGGATTTTTACTGGCGACAGTGGGCTTTCAGCTTGCTACATTGTTTCAGGCTATGGGAAGGGGATTTTATAGCCTAATCATATTTTTACTTCGTCAGCTTGTCATTACACTGCCTTTAGCATTTTTGCTGGCTCCTTTTTTGGGATTAACGGGCGTTTGGATATCTTTTCCTATTGCAGAAGTATTTGCGGCTATCGTATCTTTTTTTATTTATAGAAATGTTAAAAATAAAGAAATATTATTTTTTTGAAAAAAACAAAATACTTTTCTTTCTAAAATCTATTTTGCTATTAAAACAACAAACATCTATGCTATTTTAAAACAAAAAAACGAAATATTATATTCATTTTATTACTGTTTTAAAAGGATTGGAAAATTCCAATCCTTTTTTATTATGCAGACGCCTGCTCCTGTTTTAACATATTTTCTATAAAAATACCATATCCCTTTGTAGGGTCTTGCACAAATACATGCGTAACAGCGCCCACTATTTTGCCATTTTGCAGTATTGGAGAGCCGGACATTCCCTGTACAATGCCTCCTGTTTTAGAAAGCAGTTCTTGGTCTGTAATACGAATGACCATTCCTTTGCTCTCATTTTTGCTGTATCGATTGATACTTTCTATTTCCACATCATATTCTTTTACTTCTTCTCCTTCAATATTGGACAATATGGTAGCTTTTCCTTCTTGTATCTCTTGCTGTAATGCAATGGGAAGTCTTTTTCCTGTAAAATAGCTTTCTTTTCCTTTTTCTACTTTTCCATAAATCCCTAGTTCTGTGTTTGAAGCAATGCTTCCCAGCACCAAATCTCTTCCTACATTTCCTGTCAATGCGCCGGGGTTTCCTTTTTCTCCCTTTTTGATATCAATAATAGAGGATTGTGTAATTTGTCCATTTTTAATTTGCATCAATTCTTGTGTATCCACATCATACACTCCATGTCCCAATGCCCCAAATCCGTTTGTACTGGGATTAAAAAATGTAATGGTTCCAATGCCTTGTGTAGAATCTCTTACCCACACGCCAATTTTACAGCTATTATCTTCTTGGCTAAATACCGGCGTAATCTCCACTGTTTGTTGTATGCCATTTCTGTCTACCAAAAATGACATTGGCTTTGTACCGTTTTCTTCTACTGCTTTCATCAAATCTTCTTTATTTTTTAAACTTTTTCCTCCGGCCTGCAATATCATATCTCCTGATTGAAGAATACCCTTTGCCGGTTCATAAATCTTATTTTTTTCTCCATTGACATATCCTGTTCCCAACACCATAATTCCTCTTGTATCCATAGAAACGCCAACCGTCATACCACCGGCTATCACCTCCGTTTGCGGTATTACAGTTGCGTCTACTGTTTTTACAGGCAACACACCTAATAAAGACACTGCTACTTTTGCTGTTCCCTCTTTTTCTGATTTTACAGTAAATGGTTTTGCCAAATCAAAATGAATGTTTTCCGAAACAGGTTCATGATTAACATTTAAAACGCCTATGTTTTCTTCTGTTATTTCTGCCTGTAAAGGCAAATTCCATTGAAATGATGTTTCTTTGCCTTCCATAATATGAATTTCATCAGGAAGGGAATATGCAAGGCTGCACCATGCCACAGCTAAAACCAACAGACAGGTTAGTGGCAATAGTTTACACCAAGTATTCTTTTTTTCTTTTTTTGACATTTTGTTCACTCCTGACTGTAAAAATGTATAAAAATTTCTAATATTGTCATACTACTATTAATCTTTTTTATAGCTTGTATTTTGTGGATTTTGTTTCCAAATAATACAATAAAATAAATTTGCTTTTTTATAATTGTTGTTTATAGGTTTATTTTAGTATGCAAAAATATTTTTGTGCTTATCTTCCACCATTTATCGCTATAAAAAATATCTTACATAGATTAAAGTAACCGAATCAAAAATAACTTATACAGCCAATACTTATCAAAAGCAAAAGAATCCTTTTACAAAAACAAAAGAATTTTATGGAACAAAAAAAGAGCTGTATTTTATACAACTCTTCTTAAAAATTTTTTATTCAATTTTTGTAAAAATTATTTTAAATATTGATTCTGCAATTCTGACAACTGCCTCACTTTTCTTTATACTCTGCCTCAATACAGCCATCGTCTATTGGAATGATACAAGCACAAATAATATACAATAACACTCCTGAAAAAATTGCTGTCATAAAGGAGCCAACAATCCATAAAATTCTTATAATGGTTACATCAATGTCAAAATATTCGGCTAATCCGCCACAAACACCGGCTAATTTTACATCTGTTTTGGAACGATATAATTTTCTTTTCATTTTCAAAACCTCCTAGTTTACTTTTTTTCTAATACGCCATTTTTTAAAAAACCATTTTGTACAAAGCTAAAATATTGATGATTGGCTGTAATAATATGGTCTGCTACAAATATATGCACAATCTCCAAGGCTTCCAAAAGCTTACTTGTTAATTGTATATCTGATGCAGAAGGTCTTAAACCACCGCCTGGGTGGTTATGTACTAATATAACAGAAGAAGCTTGGCAAAGTACAGCTTCTCTTACAACATCTCCTACTTCTACTTGTGCTTTTGTTTGAGAACCCTTTGAAATTTTTACAGGGCGTATTAAATGATTTCCCGAATCCAAACAAAATATGTAAAAGTTTTCTACATTTTCATACAAAAGTAGATCCACAGCATATTCTCCACTGGTTTCAGGAGAATTCATAAGTACTCTGCCCTCCAGCTTTTCTTTTTGACATCTTTTGCTTATTGCACCCAATGCTTTTAAAAACACAGCCGTATTCATAGAAACATTACACTTTTCTACAATCTCTCTTGGGTCGCTATTGAATAATATTGTAAAAGAACCGTCAAACATATCCAGCAATCTATGGGCAATAGGGTTTGTATCTTGCATGGGAATTGCGCCAAACAAAAGTAATTCCAACAGCTCATGTTTTTCAAAACCATCAGCGCCTTCTTCTAAAAAACGTTTTCTCACTCTGTCTCTATGACCTGCATGAGGATTTGTTTTTGTTTTTTTATTGGAAGCATTCATTTTGCCAGCCCCATTTCAAAATATGGTTGTACTTTTTGTTTCAAATCATTGGCATAAATCATACAAAGCAAATTGTCTAATCTATAAAGAGCTTTTTTTGCTAATTCCAAAGAGAGCAGTCCCCTTTCTAATGCTTGTGCAATCTCTGCTAAATCCACTACTTTTACAAAACCATTTTCATAAATTAAAACATCAGCCAATAAGTCTGTAAAAATATAGGTATCCATTTCTTTTAAAAACTCTGTTTCTATAATATCACAATAATCATAAACCATTTTATACTCTTTATCAAAAAAACGACTTACTTTATAACCTTCTTTTAAAAAATAACAGGAAATTCCCCTTTCAAAATCATGTCTTGGCTTTAACACATTCCATTTTGTCACAAGCATTTCTTCATTACAAAACAGTATTTTATCATCTTTTAATAAAACCGTTTCCAAAGGAATCAGCCTTTTTCGATATAATTTCAAATTTCTTTCCATATACTTCCCTCCTTTTTATTATGTTTCTTTTTCAGCAAAATATTTTTTAATATATTCTTTTTCTTTTTGTTCCAAGCCAAATATGTCATATACCATTTCATCTATGATTTGTTTTTGTTGGTTTTTTCCTTTCAAAATATCTTCTGCTATTTCTGTAATCCATTTATTTTCTTGTTCTGAAATAGCCGGAAACGGTAATTGTAATAAATTTCCTTTTAATATTTTGACTTCTCCAAACAAACACATATATAAAAATTGATATAATGGTGTATTTAAAAATGCCATCACTGTTTTTATAGACATATTCGGTATAGAAGGGATTAAAATATTTGCGCTGTTTAAAAATAAACTGCCCGTATTATCATATGCAAATACTAATTTCTTTGATATAAACTTATATACCAGCTTTTCTTTGGCTCTATAGTATTCTTCTTTTGCCGTTTGTTGCAATGCTTGTCTTTGATAAAAAATATAATGCCTTGCCGGCTCTAAAAAATATGGTTTGATTTCTTTTCCTGTATATATTTTTTCCATTCCCTTTTTTGGGTTTGTATATAATTTTTCTTTATTATTTCCTGTTACAATACCCAATGCCCATTTGCTGTGAGAAAGAGTATATGCTCCTTTTTTCTGTATCTTTTTTAATAAATCAGATTCTTGAGGCGTATAAAAGTGAAATATTATGTTTTTTGTTTTATAAAATTCTTTTGGAGCAATTTCCACTTTTTTTTCTTCCTTTTTTATAGAAATACAATTTTGAGATTTTGTTTTTTCCAGTAAAACACTTACAAATTTTGTTGTTACACCTGAAAACATATCGTTGTAATATTCAATCTTTTTCAAGTTTCCATGACAAAGTAAAAATTCTCGCAATTTTCTGTGTGCCTTTACATTCATCACTGCTTCCGGCAGTAAAAAATGGAGTATACCATTTTCTTTTAATTGTTCATAAGCCTTTATCAAAAAACAGGAAAAAGTTTCTTTCATAGCAAAAATCTCTTTTTCTTTTAAAGCGCCCCATGGAGGATTGGTTACAATAAAGTCAAATTGCCTTGGTAAAGCACTTATCTCTTTTTTCAAATAATCTTCCAGATAAATCTGCGGCTGAAAAATTTCATTTGGAAATTTCAACACCAAATTACACTTTGCAATAAACACTGCCAAAGGGTCTTTATCAATACCAAAAAGCTGATAACATTGTGCTTTTTTGACTGCTAGCAAAAAAGCTCCGCTTCCACAACAAGGATCTAAAAAAGTTTGTCCCTTTTGCAAAGATATTTCTTTTAGCATTTTTTCTACCACAGATAAAGGTGTATAATAGGCTCCCTTTTTATTTTTTTCCCCTTCTTTTTGCAAACATTGATAGATTAATCCCAACAAATCCTGCTCATTTGTGGGCAAAGGATATTCCACCAGTTGTTCTATCATTGTACAGCAATATTGTTTTAAAATAATTTTTACATGTTTTTTTTCTGCCAAGCAATGTCTTTTGAGTAAATTAATAGCAAGAGAATAAATCACTTCTTCTATAGTACAGTTTAATTGTGTGATTTTTTCTAAAAGAGCTATAATGTCATTTTTATTTTCTTTTTTTGAAAAATATTCCAAAGGCATGATTCTTTTTTGAGATAACATTTTGTTGGCTCGAGAACATAATTTTTTATCACTTTCTGTAACGCCTAATTTTTCCCAATTCTTTTTTGTACTGCTGGAAATCAGCTCCTCCATTTACTTACTCCTCTTTATTTTTTTGATTTTGTTACTTTAAATATGAAATCAGAAACTACATTAATTTTTTACAACCAAAAAGAGGGATTTTGGTCTTTAAAATACATATGACTTTTTAGAAATGCAAAACCCGATTCATACTCTACTTCATTTTATCAATCATAAACTATTTTTATAAACAAAGTACAATTTTAAAAATAACTTCCAAAAACTTTTTATATCTTTTTATTTCATACATACATTTTACAGATGAAATCAATTATACTTTTATGACTGCAACAAATCGGGTCTTTTTTGTTTTGTTCTCAAAACAGATTGTTCTTTTCTCCATTTTGCAATATTTCCATGATGCCCTGAAAGAAGTACTTCCGGTACTTTTCTGCCCATAAATATAGGCGGTCTTGTATACTGGGGATATTCTAAAAGCCCCTCAGAAAAACTTTCTTCTTGAAAAGATATTTCCTTTCCAAGTACGCCGGGCACAAGCCTTGCTATGGCGTCAATTATAGCCACAGCGGCAATTTCTCCTCCTGTCAAAACAAAATCGCCCAATGAAAGCTCCTCTACATGCAATTCTTCCAATACTCTTTCGTCTACACCTTCATAATGACCGCAAAGAAATACAATATTTTTTTCTTTTGACAGTTGTTGTGCAATACTTTGTGTAAATCTTTTTCCTTGAGGAGATAAATAAATGATACGTCCTCTTTTTTCATTTGGTATGCTTTGATAAGCGTCATAAATAGGCTGAGGCTGCATAACCATGCCGGCTCCTCCCCCATAGGGATAATCATCAATGTGTCTTTGTTTATTTTTAGAAAAATCTCTTATATTGATAGCATTTATGGCAATATGCCCTTCTTTTTGTGCTCTTGCCAAAATGCTATAAGAAAACGCTTGTATAATCATTTCAGGAAATAATGTCAAAACAGTATATTGCTTCATCATCTCAGCCCTTCCAATAATTTTACAATCATTTTACCCTTAGAGATATCTATAGATAAGATACACTGTTTGATAGCCGGAATCAATAAATCTTTTTCTCCTTGTTTTCTAACAGCATAAACGTCATTGGCTCCTGTTTGATAAATATCCGCCAATTCTCCCAATTCTTCGCCATCTTCTGTTACAACTTTTAAACCGTATAAATCTCTCATATAATATTCATTTTCTTCTAAAGGAAGTGCCTGTTGTTGAGGAATCCATATAGTAGCCCCTTTATAAAGCTCTGCTTGATTGATATTGTCTAATTCCTTTACTGTTACCAACACAAATTTTTTGTGATATGCAATTTTTTTTATATGAAAGATTTGTTGTTTTCCTTTGTTTTCTATGATAAATTCTTTAAGCAGTTCAAAACGGGATGGGTCATCTGTTGTAGGAAATACTCTCAATGTTCCTTTAATACCATGCGTACCTGCCACTTTTCCAATTTCAAAACAATGTTCCATATTGCACCTCTTTTTATATTTCTATTCTTATACTACATCATACCTATAAATATAACATTTTAAAAGTATTTTGTAAAATATAAACAGATACAAAATAAGCACAGGGAACTTCCCTGTGCTTATTTGATTACTGCACAATTTCAATTACAACTCTCTTGTCTTCATGGATAGCCGCCGCCTTTACGACAGTACGAATCGCCTTTGCAATTCTTCCTTGCTTTCCAATCACTTTTCCCATATCTTCTGGCGCTACATGCAGCTCCAGTATCATGGAATGTTCCCCCTGTACCTCTTTGACTGTGACCTTTTCAGGGTAATCCACAAGATTTTTTGCAATGACTTCCAATAAGTCTTTCATCAAAAAAACCTCCTGTTTCGGAATCATTCACCGATTACGCCAGCTTTTTTCAACAGCGCTCTTGCTGTATCAGAAGGCTGTGCACCTGTAGACAACCATTTTTTTGCTTCTTCAGCATCTACTTTCAACACATTAGGTTCTTTTGTAGGGTCAAAGTAACCAATCTCTGCGATAGACTTACCATTTCTTGGTGTTCTGGAATCTGCAACAACAATTCTATAAAATGGAGCCTTTTTTGCACCTAATCTTTTCAATCTGATTCTTACTGCCATTTTTTTCACCTCCTATGTTCTTTCCTGATTCTGTTACGTTAAAATAATATAGACAACAGCTCCTTGTTGAAAATTCAATAAAATGAACTAAAAACACTGTTTCTCCCCAAAAGGAGCTGTTACTATGCATAAATACAAAAATTACTTTTAAAAATTTTTCTATTTCCTGTCCTCATTATTCTTCTCATTCTTTTTATCGTTATAGGAAAGAAAAATACGGAGGTCAAAAATATATTTATCCCAAATGTTGCCATCAGTTTACCTTAAAACCTAATAAAATAAAAATTTCTAACACAGGTTATTCCGAATGCCTTATTTGTGGCAGAAATGCTTTTGCTTGGCACAAATAGGACTCTTATATTCATTTTAAGTGTAATTATAAAAATTCTGGACATTCCATTAAAGTTGCTATTGTTCATTTGAACTTTTGTAAAAAGAAGTTTCCTGCTTTTAGCAAAGCTTCTTTATAAAAGATTTTGTTTTGCATCAAACTAGGTATTAGCCTTTATTTGTATACTCTTTTTTTACGATTGTATTTTTTAAAGTCTCTACTGTACTTTTTATTTTCATATGAAATTAACAGAACCTCTTTTTGGTAAATTTATCTAAAAAAAGGAATTTTAAATTTACCTTTTTTGCCCTTTTGCATATCATTCATTTGTTTCATCAGCTTTTTGAGTTCTTCAAACTGCTTAAGCAAACGATTTACATCCGCAATACTTCTACCGCAGCCATTGGCAATGCGTTTTTTTCTTGGACCATTTAATATGGAAGGGTTCGCTCTTTCTTCCTTTGTCATAGACTGTATAATAGCCTCTGTACGACTCATTTCTTTTGCTGGGTCTACTTGATTGAGTGCTTCCATATTAATTTGACTCATACCAGGAATCATGCCTAACAAATCCTTGATAGGTCCCATTTTTTTCACCTGCTGCATTTGCTCTAAAAAATCGTCCAATGTAAAATCATTTTCACGCATTTTCTTTTGCAATTCCATGGCTTGTTTTTCATCAAAATTTTGTTGTGCCTTTTCAATTAAAGAAAGCACATCTCCCATACCAAGTATGCGAGAAGCCATTCGGTCTGGATAAAAAGGCTCTAAATCCTCCATTTTTTCACCCATACCAATGTATTTGATAGGTTTGTTTGTCACACTTCTTACAGAAAGCGCCGCACCGCCTCTGGCATCGCCGTCCAATTTTGTTAGTATAATACCGTCTATACCCAACTGACTGTCAAAACTTTCCGCCACTGTCACAGCATCTTGCCCTGTCATAGCGTCCACTACAAGAAGTATTTCCTGTGGACGTATTGCTGTTTTAATATTTTTGAGTTCTTCCATCAGTTCTTCATTGATGTGCAGACGACCTGCTGTGTCAACAAGTACCACATCATGTTTTTGTTCAGCTGCATATTCCAATGCTTTTTTAGAAATTTCAACAGGACTGATTTTATCTCCCATTTCAAATACAGCAATATTATATGTTTTTGCAACCACTTGCAATTGTTTAATTGCCGCAGGACGATAAACGTCACAAGCTACTAAAAGGGGATTTTTGCCCTGCTTTCTCAAAAGCCCCGCCAGTTTTCCACTGCTTGTGGTTTTACCGGCTCCCTGCAAGCCTACCATCATATATACCGTAGGCGGTCTGTTTGCAAATGTTAATTTGCTTTGGGTTGTTCCCATCAAATCAATCAATTCTTCATTTACAATTTTAATTACTTGCTGTCCAGGATTTAATCCCTCCAGCACCTGTGTCCCTACAGCTCTTTCAGTCACTTTTTTTATAAACTGTTTTACAATTTTAAAATTGACGTCAGCCTCCAGCAATGCAATTTTTACTTCCCGCATAGCGGTTTTTACATCGTCTTCCGTCAGTTTTCCCTTGCTTCTAAGCTGTTTAAATACTTCTTGTAATTTATTGGAAAGGCTTTCAAATGCCATATGATTTCTCCTTTATTCAGCCTATAATTTCATCAGCAATTTTTTCAATGGTTTCAATCTTTCTTTTAGATGCACAAGAAAGATTTTCTTCCTTTTCTATTTCTGCAATGATGTTTCTGATATGTTGTACTGCAATTTTTTGCTGCAAAAACTTTGAAACTAATTGTAATTTTTTTTCATATTTTTGCAGTATTTTTTCTGTTCTTTTTAATTGGTCGCGAACAGCCTGACGGCTGATAGAAAGTTCTTGTGCAATTTCTGACAATGACCAATCGTTTTGATGATATAATTCATATACCAGCTTTTGTTTTTGGGTCAACAATTCTCCATAAAAATCATAAAGTAATGTCAACTGTAATAGTTCCTCCATTTTGCTCGCTCCCATATCAAGCTGTAAAGTCTTTTTACTTTACCTGAAGTAGTCTACAATATTTTAAAAGTTTTGTCAAGCCTTTTTGCTTTACACAATAAAAAACTTCTTTAGGAAGCAACAGACATTTTTTTCCAAGTTCCTCTTTTGAAATAAACAAAACAAATAATTAAAGAAAGAATTGTCGCAACAGGCGCTGCAAACCCAATTTCATATAATGTAGCTCCTTGCATTTTACTTAAAAAATAAGAACCGGGAATACGTACCAAAAATGTTGCAATAAAGCTATGTATCATAGGAAATATAGAACGTCCGCAACCGCTGAAAAAAGAATTTAATAAAAATAAAAAACAAATCAGTACACAATCCCAGCTATAAGATTTTAAATACAGCTGACTTAATTCTATTACATCGCTATCTTTTGTAAATAATCCAATTAATTTGCTAGAATCTATTTGTGCATAAACAAAAAAAGAAACGCCAAATACCAACGCCATAGAAATTCCTGTATATAATCCCTTTTGTGCTCGTTGAGGTTTATTTGCTCCCATATTCTGAGCTGTCATAACTGCCACAGCAGAAGCAAAAGCTTGTGCAGGCAACATAGCAAACACGATTATTTTTTCTACTACTCCTACAGAGGCAGAAGCTGTTAAGCCCATTAAATTGATAATGGCTGTAATCATTAAAAAAGAAATATTAATCAAACCATCCTGTAGTGCAATGGGAAGACCTAAGCGAAAAATTTGTTTTGCTTTTTTGGTATCCAATCGTATATCTTTTTTATGAAAAGGAAAAGAAAATCCTTTCTTTTTCAAATAGATTACAGCCAGCAAAAAACTGGTTCCTTGAGAGGCAGAGGTAGCAATAGCCGCTCCTGCAGCACCCATATGAAATACAGCTACCAATATCAAATCCCCTATCACATTGATTGCACAAGCAATTGCTACAAGTATCAATGGCGTTTTAGAATCTCCCAATCCTCTGAAAATACCACTTGCCGCATTATATCCTATGATAAAAGGAATCCCCAAAGAACAAATAAAAATATATTGTTTTGTTTCCTCCATAGCCTCTATAGGAGTATGCATCACCTTTGCCAGTGTAGGCGTTAATAGTGTCATTACAATAGTTAAACAAACTGCAAACAATGTAAAAATACAAATGGCTGTACCAATGGTTTGTGCAATTTGCTGTTGTTTTTTAGCTCCTAGATATTGTCCTATCAATATTGTTGTTCCTGTAGAAATGCCCAATATCACACCTGTCAACGTCTGCATCACCTGACTTCCCGTTGCAACGGCAGATACCCCAGAAGAAGTTGAAAACTGTCCCACTACAAACAAATCCACTGCACCATAAAAAGCCTGCAATATGCTTGCTAATAAAAACGGTATAGAAAACTGCAGCAATGCTTTTCCAATTTTGCCTTCTGTCAAATCCATCTCTTTCATATTTTTTCTCTCCTTTTTATTTTTTATTAAAAAAACGCCGGAAAAATAGTCGTATATTCAACCATCTTATCCAGCGTATCAAACACCCTCCGATGCAGTAAAACCATATTCATTTTTTGGCTAACAGTATCATACCATATTGTTTTTTATTGTCAAGTTTTATCTATAAAAAATACATCGCTTGCTTTACAAAAATTCCCATTTGTAATACAAAAATATCTAATATACTATATATATTATTTTATAACATATCATAAAAATGCTACCATACGGGTTCAATCTTCTATACTTTCTTCTTGTTTTATTCAATTGATAAACATTGGAAGTTTTTATTTTAATAGATACCAAATTTTTTCTACACCAAAATTTCTTTTCACAAATTCACTATTTGTTATGGCATTATACTTTATCAATAAGAAAGGAGCATTTCATATCCTTTTTAAAACTCCACTGACATCATCACTTCTTTGCTTTTGTTACTGCTTTTTTTAGTATGATAAAATATTTTTTAAAAATATAAATCAAACTCTATACAAAATAACAACTTAAATTCACAAATTTTCACAAAAAATGTTTTTTATCTTTTTCTTTCTCAATTCAGCAAAAATTCTTTATTTAAAAAAACAATCTCAACAAACATATACTTGATATATATCATTTTTTATAACAATTATATTTTATAACTTTTTATCCTCTGTATATTTGTGAACATTGTATTTTCTCCTATAGCAAAGATTATACTTTGGCATATCAAAAAATCCTATTGGGACTTTTTTAAGTTTTATTAATAAATAAAACCCTATTGCTTTGGCGAAAACCTTGAAATAGGGGCTTTTCCCTCGTAGAAAATCAATTCCGCCGCCTACAGATTGCATTTGACAAAACGCTTCATTACCCGAATTCTTCCTCCAATAAAAAGAATTTTTTTGACAGTCTAAAGGATACTCCATAGAAAGAGTATCCTCTTCATAAAAGATATTTTGAAATGTATTGATAATCATTTGAGTATTTTGAAACACCATATTATTTTATTATCTCCATAAAAAATAACTGTAATTTTCTCATAAAATGAAAAATTTTATTACTATATTATTATTGGCAGAAATAGAAACTCATTTTCATTTAATCTCCAAATAATGCCTCTGCAAATTCTTTTGCATTAAATTCCTGCAAATCATCAATACCTTCTCCCACACCAATGTAACGCACAGGTACTTTCAATTCAGACTGTATTGCAATCACAATGCCGCCCTTTGCCGTACCGTCTAATTTTGTTAATATAATTCCTGTGATATCTGCCACTTCTTTAAACAGCTTTGCCTGCTGCATAGCATTTTGTCCCGTTGTAGCGTCCAATACAAGATAAACTTCCTTGTGAGCTTGAGGATATTCTCTATCAATTACTTTTGCAATTTTTTTCAACTCTTCCATCAAATTTTTCTTATTATGAAGTCTACCTGCCGTATCACATATCAATAAATCTATTTTTCTATTTTTTGCCGCATTGACAGCGTCAAATACAACTGCCGCCGGATCAGAATTTTGTTGATGTTTAATCACATCAATACCGGCTCTTTGCCCCCATATCTCTAATTGTTCAATAGCTGCCGCACGAAACGTATCAGCTGCGCCCAACAGTATGCTTTTGCCTTGTTCTTTAAAACGATAAGAAAGCTTTCCTATGGTTGTTGTTTTGCCCACACCATTGACGCCAATAATCAGCATAACAGTAGGACTGGGGAGTTTTTCCTGATTTTGCACTCCTTGCTGTAATATTGCCGTAATTTCTTCAATGAGCATACTTCTTATAGCTTGAGGGTCTGTGATATGTTCTTTTTTTACTCTTTTACGTAAATTTTCGATAATATTCATGGTTGTTTCTACACCTAAATCTGCCATGATAAGAACTTCTTCCAATTCTTCAAACAAATCTTCATCTATTTTTGTAAAAGCTCCCAATACGGTATCTACACTGCCTAATATATTTTTTCTTGTTTTGTCCAACCCTGCTATCAGCTTTGCAAAAAATCCCTTTTTTTTAGAAATTTCTTCTGTTTGTTGTTTTTCTTCTATTTCCAAATCTATTTTCTGCTGAGATTGCTCTGTTTGCAAAGTAATTTCTTTTTCATTTTCTAAATCTATTTTTTGCTGTGTTTGTTCCATTTCAGGCTGTTGTTGTGAAGCTATTTCCACAGCCTTTTGCAAAGCCTGTTTTATGGTATCGGCTTGTTCTTCTGTCAATGGAGGCGGCTGCAAATCTGCTTTTTCTTCATATAATTTTCCCCCTGTTGCAGTGTACAGTTCCACATCGTCTTCATCTATGGCTTTATGTACTGCACCATTGACTGCTGTTGTAATATCAGATTGTGACAACTCCAATTTGATTTCATTTTCTTCTGCCTTGGGTAATTCTACCTCAATTCCTTCTAATTCTATTGTACCCTCTTCCGGCTTCAGTTCCACTTGCTTTGTTTCTTCTTTCTTTTTTCCCTTCAAAAAATCAAAAAATGCCAATCTAATCACCTCTTTTTTATGCATAAGCTCTGTCTTCAAAATTAACAGAAATCAATTTTGAAATTCCTTTTTCCTGCATGGTTACACCATACATCACATCTGCCGCTTCCATAGTACCCTTTCTATGAGTAATGACAATAAACTGTGTATCTTCCGAAAACTTTTTTAAATATTGGGCAAAACGTTTTACATTAGCATCATCTAATGCCGCTTCAATTTCGTCTAATATACAAAATGGCGATGGCTTCATTTTTAGTATGGAAAACAATATGGCAATGGCTGTCAACGCCCTTTCTCCACCGGACAAAAGCATCATATTTTGAAGGCTTTTTCCCGGAGGCTGGGCAATAATTTCAATGGAAGATTCCAATGCCTTTGTTTCATCGCTTAATTTTAAGTAGGCTTTTCCTCCTCCAAACATTTCCCGAAATACCTCTCCAAAATTATTTGAAATGACTTGAAACTGTTGTTGAAATCTTTCTTCCATCATTTGAGAAAGCTCTGTAATCAAAAGCTGTAATTTTTCTTCTGCTTGTAATATATCACTTCGCTGTGTAGTCAAAAAACCATGTCTTTGTTTTACTTCTCGATAAGTTTCAATAGCTCCTACATGAACTGTGCCCAATTCTTTTATTTGATTTTTCCATTCTTTGATATCTGTTTTTAATTTATTGTAAGAAACTTCCTGTTGTATTTTGCTTTGTTGTTTTGCCATTTGATAAGTCATTTCATATTCTTCCCAAATTTCATTATAAAGTCTTTGTTTTTCTTCTGAAATTTTTTCCATTTTTGTTTCAATACGAAATATTTCATTGTTTAAGTTAGAAATCACTTCCATAGTTTCTTTTTGTTGTTCCTCCAAAAGAGCAATTTCTGCCTTTTTATCTTGTCTTTTTTGGGTCACTTCTGTAAAAACAGATTGTTCCTGCCGTTGCTGTTTTTGATAAAATACAATCTTTTCTTTCCATATGGTGATTTGTTTTTCTTTTTGTGTTTTTTGTATAAAAAAAGATTCTATTTCTTCATCAATGGATTTTTGTTCCTTTTTTAACTGTTTTATCTCCTGTTCCAAACGTTGTATACTTTCTTCTACAGACATTTTATTTTGTTCTTCGGCAGAAAGACTAACCTTCAATTCTGTAATACTATTTAAAAGAGTGTCCTTTTGTTTTCTTTCTTCTGACATACTGTCTTGAAAAGAAGAAAGTTTTTGGTTCATTTCAGACATTTTTTGTTCTGCTTGTTCTAGTATCGTTTGAAATTGGTACAGCTCCCTTTCCGCCTCTTGGCACTGCTCTAAAAGTTGTTTTTCTTCCAAATCATAAAGTTTTTGTTTTTGTTTTTTTTCTGCAATAGCGTCCTCTGTGGTTTGTTTATCTTCTTCATTTTTTTGTAAAGATAATTGTATCTGCTGGCTTTTGATGTGTTTTTGCATGGTTAACTGATTTGTCTGTTCCAAAGCATTTTCTAAAGCTTCCAACTTTTTTTTACAATTTTGTACAAGAGCCTCCTCACTTTTAATATTTTCGGCCAAATTTCTAATTTCTCTGCTTCTGCTAAAAATACTGCTTGCTTTTTTGGCAGCGCTTCCTCCTGTCATAGCTCCGCCGGGGTTAAGCAAATCTCCTTCTAATGTCACAATACGATATTTATGCCCATACTTTTTTGCTGTACTGACAGCAGATTCTAAATGTTGCATGATAATGGTTTTTCCCAAAAGAGATTGCATAATATTTTCATAAATTTCATCATATTCTACCAAATCGCTGGCAATACCTATTACGCCTTTTTCCTGCAATATTTGCTCTTGTGCCATTTTTTTGCCCCTGATTGCTGTAATGGGTAAAAAAGTGGCTCGTCCTAAATGGTGCAGTTTTAAATATTGTATTGCTTCTTTTGCGTCTTCCTCTGTTTTTGTTACTATATTTTGCAAGCTTCCTCCCAAAGCAGTTTCAATAGCAGCTTCGTATTTTTCCGGAACATGAAGTAATTCCCCCACAGCGCCGCAAATGCCCTGCCATTTTTCATCCTTACAAGATTGTAATGACAATATACTTTTTACACTTTTAAAAAAACCTTCATGTTCTTTTTCCATGTCTGAAAGCACTGCAAGGCGAGAGCGTTTTTGTCCCAATTCCTGCTCTCTTTTTTTCTGTTGTTGAGTTGCCGTTTCTTTTTCCAAAAGCAATTTTTTTCTGCTTTCTTCTAATTCTAGCAATTCATTTTCTGTTTCCTGCCACTGTTTTTGCCATGTTTTTTGTTGTTTTGCAATCACCTGCATATGTATTTGCTGTCCATGAAGCTGGTCTTGCAGATACTCTTTTTCTGTAGAAATTTGCTGTTGTCTTTGTTGAAATTGTTCCAGCATAGACTTCCTCTGCGTCATATCGCCTTTGGCTTGTGTGCTGATGCGTATTTGTTCTACAATTTCTCCTTTATATTCCTCTATGCTTTTTTCATTTTCATAGAGGTTTTTACTCAACTGCCGAAAAAGGCTTTCTTGCTGTGCCAAACGTTGTCTGGTTGCTTTTGCAGCTACATCAATGGCAGTTATTTTTGTCTGATATAGTTGTATTTGCTTTTTATTTTCTTCTTTTTTATTTTCTTTGTTTTTATTTTCTTTTTCCAAACGTTGTATATTTTGTATCAAATGTTGTATTTGTTCTTTGCCTAAACGAATGTCGCTTTCTGTTTTTTCCTCATTGGAGCTTAACAAAACAATTTGCTGCTGAAGTTGCTGCAGTTGCTCTTTCAAAGTTTGCGCTTCTTTTTGTACTTGTTGTTTTTGTTGGTCTTTTATGTGATTTTGAGAAGTTATCTTTTTTTTATTTTCTATTGCAATTTCTTTATTTTTTTGTTGTTGTTCATATTCTTCTTCCATAGTATCTATATCTGTACAAAACATGGAAAGAGCGGCATATTTTATTTTTTCTTTTAAATCCAAATAAATTTTTGCCTTATTGGATTGTTTTTCCAAAGAGCCTAATTGTCCCTCTAATTCTGAAATAATATCTTCTACACGAATTAAGTTTTGCTGCTCCTTTTCCAATTTTACTATGGCTTCATTTTTTCTTGCTTTATATTTTACAATACCTGCCGCTTCTTCAAAAATACGCCTTCTATCATCAGCCTTGGCATTAAGCAGTTCGTCAATGCGACCTTGCCCTATGATAGAATATCCTTCTCGTCCCACTCCTGTATCCATAAATAACTCATGAATATCTTTCAAACGACAGTTTGTACCATTAATTTGATATTCGCTCTCTCCTGAACGATATACACGACGTGTCACAGTAACCTCGGTATAAGCAATGGGCATTTTTTGGTCTATATTGTCTATGGTAATGGAAACTTCTGCAAATCCCAAAGGCTTTCTTGTTTCTGTACCGGCAAATATAATATCCTCCATTTTATCTCCACGAAGTGTTTTTACTTTTTGCTCTCCCAACACCCATCTGACAGCGTCGGAAACATTACTTTTTCCACTGCCATTGGGACCTACCACCGCTGTAATCCCTTTATTAAATTCTAATTTTACTTTATCGGAAAAGGATTTAAAACCATGGATATTCAACTGTTTTAAATACATTTTTACACCTCTTTGACAGTATGAATTATATCAATATTCTGCCGCCTACAATGGTACCAATAATCTTTGCTTTTACTTTTTTTCCTGCAAAAGGAGAAAATTTTGCTTTTGATACAAATGTTTGAGGATTGATTTCATATTCCTCCTCTAAATCTACAATCACTAAATCTCCGTCCATTCCTTCTGCTATTTCTCCTTTTTTATGCAATCCCAGTATTTGAGCAGGTTTAGAAGAAAAAAGCTCTGTCAATTTTTGCAACGTCACATTTCCTTCCTCAACCAATTTTGTAAAACTCAATGAAAATGCTGTTTCAAAAGCAGAAATACCATAGTCGGCATTATCAAATTCTTTATTTTTGTCTGTTAATTTTGTAGGGCTATGTCCTGATGTAATGACGTCAATAGTACCATCCATAATTCCTTCCAGAACTGCTTCTATATCCTCTTTGGTACGCAAAGGAGGCTTCACTTTTGCCAGTGTATTGTAATCTCCTACCGCCTCTTCTGTCAGCATAAAATAATGAGGGCTGGTTTCACAAGTAATGTGTGTTCCTCTTTTTTTGGCTTCTCTAATCAGCTGTACAGAACCTTTTGTGGTAACAGTAGCAATATGTAATTTTGCTCCTATTCCTTCTGCCAGTATAATATTTCTTGCTACAATGACTTCTTCCGCTTCTTTTGGGATACCGGATAAACCCAGGCTGGAAGCAACATATCCTTCATTCATGACTCCTTTTCCTGCAAGGCTTTTGTCCTCACAATGGGTAATCACAGGCATATCAAACATTTTGGAATAACGAAATACATTTGCTAAAAAAGAAGCGTTTACAACAGAAAAACCTCCATCTGCAATTCCCACAATGCCTGCTTGGTGCATTTCTCCGATTTCTGCCATATGCTCTCCTAAGCAGCCTACAGACATACTGCCATAAGGATAAATATGTACAAGAGAATATTCTTTACTTTTAGAAACAATATATTCCACAACTGTTTTATTATCAATGGCAGGATTTGTATTTGGCTCACAAGTGATACTGGTAAATCCTCCTTTGGCGGCGCTGCAAGAAGCTGTTTCAATATCTTCTATATATTCATAGCCCGGGTCGCAAATATTACAATGCATATCAATAAATCCCGGAAGTACATATTTTCCTTCTGCATTAAATATCTCCGCGCCTTCTTCCTCCAGATTTTCTCCGATTTTGCAAATCACACCATTTTCTATGTAAATATCCAAATATTTTTGATGTTCAAAATTTTTCCCTATCACTTTTCCGTTTTTGATAATGCTTTTCATCTGAGACCACCTCCTATCTGTGATAAAATATAAAGCATTGCCATACGCACTGCTACACTATTTGCAATTTGGTCATTGATAATGCATTGCTTTCCATCTATCACATCAGAAGAAATTTCTATTCCCCTTTGTATAGGACCAGGGTGCATGACAATAGTATCTTCTTTGGCATGACGCAGTAAATTTTCATCTACTCTAAAAAAGTGTTTATATTCTGTCAAAGAGGGCACAAGGTTTTTGTTTTGGGTTTCTACTTTCATTCTACTGGTTAATATCACGTCTGCTCCCTGTACCGCTTTTCTGGCGTCATAGTAAACATCTACGCCAAATTTTTCAATGTTTGGAGGCAACAATGTAGGAGGTCCTGATACGCATACTTCTGCTCCTAACTTTGTCAAAGCCCATATATTGCTTTTGCAAACACGACTATGTATCAAATCTCCTATTATGACTACTCTTAATCCTTCAAAACTACCCTTTTGCTCTTTAATAGTCATCAAATCCAACAAAGATTGCCCTGGATTTTCATTAAAGCCATCTCCTGCATTGATGACCGATGCACTCACGCTTTCTGCTAGTATTCTGACTGCTCCTGCCATTGGGTGTCTTAGTATGATAAAATCAGCTCCTGTCTGATCTACAAGCTGCCCCATATCCTGCAGTTTTTCTTGATAGGCGTCAGCCGTGACAGTCATATCTACCACATTGGCGCTTAAATGCTGTGCGGCCAGTTCATAAGACAGCTTTGTTCTGGCGCTTGGTTCATAAAATAATATAATGACAGACTTTCCCTGTAGATGAGGTGATTTTTTATTTTTTTGATTTAATATATATTTCATGGTTTCTGCCGTGCTTAATATATAACGAATTTCTTCCGCCATCAAATCCCTCATGCCAAAAAAATCTTTTTTACGAAAAACCATATATTCCCTCCTATCTGCCCAAAATACTATATCAAACTACTTTTACATACGTTTTCTCAGTTTTTCTAACAACGCCACAAAATACTGCGGCAACGGCGTTTCAAATTCCATATATTTTTTAGTGGTAGGATGGATAAATCCTAATACCTTTGCATGAAGCGCCTGTCCGCATAATGAAAAAGGCTGTTTTTTAGGTCCATATACAGTATCCCCCAGTAGTGGATGTCCAATAAAACTCATATGTACTCTAATTTGATGAGTTCTTCCTGTTTCCAACTGTGCTTGTATATAAGTATAATTTCCAAGTCTTTCTAAAACAGTATAATGTGTTATAGCATGACGGCTATTTTTTTTGGTCACAGCCATTTTTTTTCTATCTTTTGGATTTCTTCCAATAGGCTGATTAACGGTACCGCTTTCTTGTTTTACTGCATGAAATACAACAGCATGATATTTTCTTGTAATACTATGTTCTGCTAACTGCATTGCCAAAGACTGATGTGCCTTATCATTTTTTGCAACCACCAATATTCCTGATGTATCTTTATCAATTCTGTGAACAATTCCTGGTCTTTGTATTCCATTAATACCGGAAAGATTATTTTTGCAATGGTATAAAAGACCGTTTACAAGCGTGCCTGTCATATGCCCTGGAGCCGGATGTACTACCATGGATTGTGGTTTATTGACAACAATCACATCTTCATCTTCATATACAATATCCAAAGCTATATTTTCCGGTACAATCTCTACAGGCTGTATTTCCGGTATGGTAAATACTACCACGTCTTTTTCATGTAATTTATAGTTGGATTTTACAGCTTTTTCATTTACTTTCAAAAACCCCTGTTCCGCCAGTTTCTGTACTCTGCTTCTTGAAATGCCTTCCTCTAATACTTCTGCCACAAAAATATCAATTCTTTTTCCCTTATCTTCTTGTTCTATCACCCATGTTAAAACTTCCATGTCTTCTCCTTATTTATGATTGTTTCTTTTCTTCTTCTTTTATTACAAAAAGGCTTAAAAACAATATAATACAAGCCCCTGTTACAACATAAACATCAGCCAAATTAAACACAGGCCATTTGATAAATGTCACTTCTAAAAAATCTACCACATATCCTCTTAACGCTCTGTCTATGCCATTTCCAATAGCGCCGGCAAGCACAAAAAGAAATCCTATTCTAAGAAACAGGTATTCTTTTGTCTTTGGAAGTTTAAAAAATCCATACAATATGCCACATACTACTATAATGGTAAGCAATATAAAAAACCATCGTTGTCCCGAAAGAATGCCAAATGCCGCTCCTCTATTTTCTACAAAAGTAAAATCCAAAAAACCTTCTATTACTACCATACTTTTCATAGGTTTTAATTTTGTTAAAGCCTGCCATTTTGTCCATTGGTCTAACACAATGAACAAAATTGTTGTTATAAAAGAAATAATACATATTTGACTCCATTTTTTATTTTCCATTATGCTTTCACCACAAATTCTATTGCCTCAAGTATTTCTTGTTTTTTCACATCACTTGTTCTATAAACCTTACCAATACCTTTTGGCAATACAAACCCTATTTTATTCTCTTTTACTTTTTTATCTAAAAATAATTGTTCATAAATATTTTCTACAGAAATATTTTCTACAAAAAGAGGCAGTCCAAAATATTCCAGTAAATTTTTTACTTCTTCTACTTCTTCTTTTGTCACATCGCCACGTTTTCTAGACAATTCTAACACTGCAAGCATACCTATTCCAACACATTCTCCATGAAGCAGTTGAAAATCCATTTTTGTTTCAATACCATGCCCAATAGTATGTCCAAAATTTAATATTTCTCTTAAACCGCTTTCTTTTTCATCTTTTGAAACAACATCTGCTTTAAATAAACAGCACTGACGAATCATTTCACAAAGTATATCATCATTCATATTTTTAATATCTTGTTTCTTTGCTTGCAAAAAATCAAAAAAATCCCTTGAAACAATACAGCCATATTTTATCACCTCCGCCATACCTGCTGCAAACTCTCTTTTAGGCAATGTTTGTAATGTTTTGGTATTGATGTATACCAATTCCGGCTGATAAAACGCACCAATGATATTTTTTGTGCCATTAAAATCCACGCCTGTTTTGCCGCCAACACTGCTGTCAACTTGAGATAGCAGTGTTGTTGGAATCTGTATGAAGGCAATTCCTCTTAAATAAGTGGCTGCTGCAAAGCCGGCCATATCTCCGCAAACTCCTCCCCCCAATGCTACAATAATGGTTTTTCTATCAAAGCGGTTTTCTTGGAAAAATCTATAAAAACGACTGATGCTTTCTAAATTTTTAAATATTTCACCCGCCGGAAAATCATAAAAATAAACAGCCGACGCTACCCTTTCTAGTTGCTGTGTTACCATTTTGCCATACAGCTTTGCTGTATTTTGGTCTGCTATGATACACATCTTTCTTTGTGAAAGATTTTGCTCTTTGATGAGGTTTTCTAATGCTGAAAAATCTTCTTCAAATACAATAGGATATGTTTTCATAGGTGTTTTTACTAAAATTTTTTCCATATGTTTCTCCTTTTTACTGTATAATTTGCAAAAGCTGCCGTAAATACTGCTATCACAGTATTCACCGCAGCTTTCTTTTTTACTGCTGTGGGTTTTGAAATTCTTCTGCTTCATATCCATTTTCTTTTTCAGAAATAATTTCATTTTTGTCCAGCAGTTCAATTTCTGCATATAATAACAATTTTACACGAGTTTTCATCAATTCATATCGGCTTTCCAATCTATGTATATCTTGCTCCAATTCAAAAGCTCGTGTTCTGGCGCTGCCAATAATTTCTTCTGCTTTTGCAACAGCGCTTTCTGTAATTTGCGCTGCTGCTGCTCTTGCATTTTCTTTTGTTTCTTCTGCTACTCTTTCTGCCAATGTCAGCGTTTTGGCCAATGCTTTTTCAATAGACTGACTTGTTTGCTGTGGCGACATTTGCGGCGCCGGTATCTGTGGAGCTGTCTGCTGCACTTTTGGTACAGGAGCTGTCATTTGTGTGGCGCCACTATTTGCTAAATTATTTAGTTTCATTTTCAATTCTCTGTTTTCACGAAACAACTGCTCATAATCCACATAAATTTCATCTAAAAATCGGTCGACTTCCTCCGGAGAATAACCTACCGCAACCTTTTTAAACTCCTTATCTTCAATATCAGATGGTCTAATCACGAAATAAATCCCCCTTACTACAACAAAGGCAGTTACTTCTCCTGCCCCACTGTCACACAAATTCTATCTTTTTTTGTCATGCCGCCTATTTCAAACAATTTGACACGTCCAAAGCCTCTTATGGATATCATATCTCCCTCTTTGAGCAAAATAGAAGGGCTTGTTATGGTACTCCAATTTACCTGTACTTTTTCCCCTTTAATAAGGGCTTGTACTTTGGCTCTTGACAAATGAAAGCCGCCTCCTGCTACTGCATCCAAGCGCAGGGAAGCAACTGTCATAGTACGATATTGCCACTGCTTTTGAGGCAATATCACTGAAAAAACATCACTAACAGACGTTTTTACATTTGTATGGGAAACTTTTTGCAATGCCGCACAAACATATTCTGCCAATTCTTGATGAATATAGCATATTGTTTCTTCTTCCAAAAGCAAAATATCTCCTACTTTACTTCTGTCTATCCCCAGACCAAGTATAGAACCTAAATAATCTCTATGACTTAAATCTTTTTGTCCAAACTTTTTATTTTTTGTAATATGTATTGCTTTGATGGGAAAATCTTCTTCACTCAGATGCATATACTCCGGTGCAAAAGCTAGCATACGCCTTTCACAGTCAGTATTTCCTCCAAAAGCCATTACTTGTAAATCTCTTATATATTTTACTTTTTCCAAAAAAATACCATTTTTCCCTTTGTCTATAAAATCCGTTGTGGTTTTTTTATGATTTTTTTGACTGCTTTTTGCTGCATCTAACACTTTTGCAAACAAAAGCCTTTCTTGGGGAGACATTTGTTTGAGCAATTCCTCTTTTTGCAAAGACTTCCTCCTTTAATAACCAATTAAAAAATTAAGCAGTAACATTCTAATAAAATATAACAGTATCAGTGCAAAAACAGCCGAAAAGTCAAGCATCATACCGCCTAAAGGAGATTTATCCAATAAAGAGCGTATGGGCGCCAAAATCGGTTCTGTTAATGTATACAAAAGTTGTATAATGGGATTTCCCCGTCCAATTGGTATCCATGAAAGTATGACGCGCACAAATATCAAAAAATCCAGCAATCCAAAAAACATATCAACTGCTTGTATTAATATTATTCTCATATAATTTGTTTTTCTTCCCTTCTTTATTATTTATTGCTGGCCCAGGGGAACACAACACTTCTGCTTTTTAGTTCCTCTTTAAATTCACCAGAGATTTCCACATTTTCAGGCGCAATGATAAAAATATTATTTGCCACTCTTTGTATACTGCCTTCTAAAGAATAACAAGTACCGCTTAAAAAATCCATAATCCTTTGTGCAATAGGATACTCTACTCTTTCTAAGTTGACAACCACCGGTTTTTTTGTTTTGACTTGGTCACAAATCTGCTGTGCATCTTCGTAACATTCTGGCTGTATTACCACCACTTGCATCTGCACATTTGTGTTAATGCTGTAGACATTTGGATTTGTTCTGTTGCTTGTTGTAGAGCGTCTGCTGGGTGAGCTATATTCCGGTTCTCTATCACGGCTGACATCTCTTAAATGAGTTGTACGTCGTGTTTCACGAACAGGAGTAGTGTCCTCTTTTTCATATTCATTATTTTCATCGTATTCATCATATTCACCATATTCATCATCGTATCCATCGTCATATTCACCAAACATCAAATCTCTTAACTTATCAAATACCTTTGCCACGTTACAAAATCCTCCTATATTTTATTTGACGCCATATCTATCCTTTTATTTATTTTTGAGGATAAATTCTTCTGCCAAAAATGCTTGTCCCCACTCTTACAATGGTCGCGCCTTCTTCAATGGCTACCTCAAAATCATTAGACATACCCATTGATAAAATATCCATATATACATTATCAATTTTTTCTGCATTAATGTCAACTGATAATTGCTTCATTCTTCTGAAACATTCTCTGTTTTCTTCTGAATTTTCAACAAAAGGCGCTACTGTCATAAGTCCTCTTATGCAAATGTTGTCTAAAAGAGCAATCTTTTGTATCAATGAAAGGGTATCCTCCGGTGCAACGCCAAACTTGCTTTCCTCTGCCGCCATGTTGACTTCTATTAAAATATCCATCACTTTATTTGCTTTTTTCGCTCTTTTACTGATTTCTTCTGCCAGCTTTAAGCTCTCTACAGAATGAATCAATTTTACTTTATCAATAATATATTTTACCTTATTTGTTTGTAAATGTCCAATCAAATGCCATTTTACTTCTTCTCCCATAGGTTCATATTTTTCTAAAATCTCTTGTACTTTATTTTCTCCCAGTTCTTTTAAACCACACGCTACTGCTTCTTTGATACGTTCTACATCAATGGTTTTGCTGACAGCCAATAAAAGAATATCTTCTTTTTTTCTGCCGCTTCGTTGCGCCGCCGCTTCAATTCTTTTTTGAATCTGGTTTATGTTTTGCTGAATTTCTCCCATCTTTTCCCATCCCTTCCTCAGAACGCTCTGATATTGCTATATTAATATAATGTTTGATTTTCACCAATATTTTTTGCATCAGAAACAATTGTATCATAAGCTTGTAATTCATAAGAACTGCTTCCTGGACTGACGATAGTATATTCTTCATTTTGTCCAATGATTGTAATAGCGGTAAATTTTGCTATGGAACTGTTTCCGACAAAAACCCCTTGCATCGTTTCTACTTCACTGATTGTATAAGTGCCGGCATTTTCTCCAGTACCTTCTGCTATCACATCTCCTACTTTCAAACTGCTAAAGTCTTGTACAACATAGGCAAAACCCTCTGCTTCACTATATCTTGTAAATTCCAATGCAACAAACTCTCCTTTTCCGTTTACCATTTTCAAAACCCCCTGTTCTCCCATAGTTTCCATCACACATTCAACAGGAATTTTCAAAACGGTTTTTTCTACAATAGCATTATTTGGTATTTTAATCCCTTCTAAAGAAGTACTTTGTACACGAAAGGAAATATTTCTTTGTCCAATAAAACTTAATATATCTTGAGTAACCAAAAAAACAACTCTAGCTTCTTTTTCATTAACAGAAAGTTTCTGCACTGTCACAGGAATTCTTTTTTCTTCCTCTTTTACTGTTGTATATAAATATTTGGCGTCTCCTTCTTGCCAACCGCCAACAACCTCCGGTGGTAAATAAGAAACGATATACCAATGATTACTTGTTACAATTTTAAAAAGCACTTCATTTTCTTCTACAACGCCTGTTTTGGAAAGATATTTCGGCGTAATTTTTGTTGAAACTTGTTTTTGTTCTATAGAGTCTAAGTTTTCAGGAGTCAAAACACTTTCCTGCCCATCTATCTGAAAAGAAAGTATACCGCCTTGTTGCGCTTTTATAGTGGAAATACTTTTTTCCAACTGCTGTTGATATTGGCTTTTTTCTTGAGAAAGTTGTTGAACGCTATCTACATTTTCTGTCAGCCAAATTTCTGTTCTTTGATTCATCTCAGAAGAAATTTGATTTTTTAAAGAAGCAATATCCATGATATTTTCTTCCATAAACTTTCCGTTATAAGCTCCTATGAGTTGATCAATATTGCTTTCAATTCTTGAAACATCTTCTTGAAAAATGGAAAGGTCGCTGCGTTTTTGTAAATTTTTTAAAATATCTTTATCAATATTATTTATTTTTTCTTCTATAATTTGAGAGGTTTCTTCATCTCTTATTGTACATATTATTTCATTTTTAGGAACCTTTTCCAATTCTGAATAAGCATATGTAGGCATACCTGCTCTATCGCTTGTAACAGTATACTCTTCTCTTACAATCAAACCTTCCAATGTAGAAGGACTTTCTATACTACCATAGGTTACTACCTCTACAGGTATAGAAGGCTTGTTTAAAAACACCCATATATAACCGCAAAGATACATTGTAAAAAGCAAAAATACAATAATTGTAAGCGCTTTATAGCTTCTTTTGGGTGCAGGTAATTTTCTATTAACTGTATTTTTCCTTTTTTTACGACTCATAGGTATCTGATGTTTTTGAACAGATTTAGACGGTACTTTTTTTCTATTTTGCTGTATTTTGGTTTTACTTTGATTTTGGTTTCCTATTTTTCTCTTTTGAGGTCTTCTTTTTCTTTTAGAAGCGCTTTCTGCCATAAATACCCTCCTTTACATTGCGTATTTTGGCATTTCCTTATTATAACGTATTTTTTTGCATAGGTAAACCCAAAATTACAAAAATATGACAAATTTTTAATAAATCTTTACAAAAACATTTTGTTTTTTTCATATACTGAATATATTGTTAAAAATTGGTACAACAAAAAGAGTATTTTTCAAATATTTTACTTCATTTCTTTTCTATCTTACAAATACCAAATTGATACAATTATTACCTTTATACCATATCTTTTCTCTTTATTAAAAGAAAAATTCGTTTTTTTCTACAGATTCTTTTTTTGTATACAAAACAAAAGCATATCATGGCTTATTTTTTCATATACTACATTGTATGGATACATTTATAACAAAAGGAGGACTTACTATGGAACAATATGATATCTATAAAGATATTGCGCAACGTACAGACGGCTGTGTCTACTTAGGCATTGTTGGACCTGTTCGTACCGGAAAATCAACATTTATTAAGCGTTTTATGGATTTACTTGTACTGCCAAATATCGAAAACACCTATGCCAGAGAACGAGCACAAGATGAATTGCCTCAGTCCGCCTCCGGTAAAAATATTATGACAACAGAACCAAAATTCGTTCCAAATGAAGCAGTGGGCATTACAGTAGGAGATGATGTTCATTTAAAAGTTCGTATGATTGACTGTGTCGGTTACATTGTTCCCGGATCAGAAGGTCATATGGAAGACGAACAGCCTCGTATGGTAAATACGCCTTGGTCTAAAGACGCTATGCCTTTTTTAGAAGCGGCAGAACTTGGTACAAAAAAAGTTATTACAGACCATTCTACAATCGGTATTGTCATTACTACTGACGGCACTGTAACAGACTTGCCAAGACAAAATTATGAAGAAGCCGAAGAACGCGTCATTAATGAATTAAAAGAAATCGGAAAACCTTTTATCGTATTACTAAACACTGCCAGACCTTATAGCGATGAAACCCTTGCATTGCAAGAAGCATTGTCGGAAAAATACGGCGTTACGGTACTGCCTGTCAACTGCGCTCAGCTAAAAAGCGAAGATATCAAATCCATATTAGAAAAAGTACTTTATGAATTTCCCATGCGAGAAATTCGATTCCATTTTCCTACTTGGATTGAAACATTAGACGAAAATCATTGGCTAAAACAAAGTATTGTAAACAGTTTAAAAGGTTTCATGCATTCTGTAGAAAAGCTGACCAATGTAAAAGAAAATTTAAACACATTAGAACAAAATGATTACATAAAAAAAGCATATACAGATGGTATTATGCTCGGAGAAGGCGCTATTGACATTGCCCTTTCTGTAGACGACAGCTTGTTTTTCAAAATATTAAGCGAAACCATTGATATGCCCATTGAAAATGATTCTCAGTTAATTTCTACCATAAAAATGCTTTCTGACGTCAAAAAGAAATATGATAAAATCGCATGTGCGTTAGATGACGTCAAAAGAAAAGGGTACGGCGTGGTATCTCCTGTATTTGAAGAAATCAAACTGGAACAGCCGGAAGTATTTAAACAGGGTTCTCGTTTTGGCATTAAACTAAAGGCAAAAGGAGAATCTATTCATATGATTAAGGCTGATATTGAAACAGAAGTATCTCCTATCATAGGCAATGAAGAACAATCCAAAGAATTCATAGACAGTCTTATACAAGACTATGATGTGGACCCTCAAAAAATATGGGATTTAAACATATTTGGCAGAACGCTTCATTCTATGGTAAGCGATGGTATGCAAAATAAAATTTATAGAATGCCGGAAGAAGCACAAATGAAATTGCAAGAAACACTGCAAAAAATTGTAAACGAAGGAAGCGGAGGACTTATCTGTATCATACTATAACAAAAATCACACTGCAAAAGATATCGCCTTTTTTTATTATTTGGTTAAAAAAAAGCAGAAGCTTTCATACTCTTTTCAGCGTTATAAAGTCTTCTGCTTTTTCTATTTCCATTACCGTCTTTTTAAAAAAATTGCTGAAATAACATCGCCACCTCCCCACGAAAAATGCTATATGCCAATAATACACAACCTATTGCTATCAAAAGCATACCTATTGTACTTTTTGTCAAAAATTTTTGTTTGTTACTCATTTTGCGCTGCTCCTTTCCATGCATTCCATTCTTGTTCAATAATTTCAATCCAATCTTGTTTGGGTCTTGCGCCTAAATAGTATTTTCCTATAATATTGCCTTGCTTATCTACAAAAAATGTTTCCGGAAAAGTTGTACTTCCTTTTAGCCTGCCTTGCATTAAAACAGCATCCGGCACAATAAAATCATATGTGACGCCTAACTGCTGATGTAATTGCTTTGCTTTTTCTATCACTTCCGGCTCTATGGCGTCTTGTTGCATTGCATCATAAACAATCCCTATGACTTGAACAGATTTTTGTTGCATTTCATTTTTCACTTTCTCCAGTTGGGGAATTTGTTGTATACAAGGAGAACTATCTGTTGTAAATACATTGACCAATGTTAAATCATAGTTTGCAAAAATATCTTTTGTCACAGCATTGCCATATATATTCACTGTTTGAAAATCTCCTATATTTTCCTGCATTTTTCTTGCTTGTGCAAAAATACTTACGCCTTGTTCAAACGGTGTCATATCGTATATTGTTACAAGGGTTTTACGAAATCTTTCTACTGCTTGCTGTGCCTGTGAGATATCATTGCTGCTAATATAATACTGCCATGTACCATCCGGCGTTTCGCCTATATTTTTGTTTTCAGAACAATTTGTTAATACCGAAATATCTGTTGTTTCCAAAACACTTCTTTTATAAACTCCCACCGAACCCAAACGCTGTGCATTTTCTCTCCACAGTTTCACTTCTTCTGTACTATGAAATGTCTTTGCCCTATCTTCTTTTGGTACAAACAAAATGACTTGTCTGGCATACAACAATTCTTGTGTCGTTTGGTCGTAGCCTGCATCTAAATACATCATTAAACTTCCTTGTTCCAGCGCTTCATCTATTTCCTTTCCTAGACTAAAACGCATTCCCAAATAATCATATACATATTCTTGCTGAAGTGGCATAGAAAATGCCGACAATTTATAGGCTTCTGTTTTTTCTTGTGTCGACTGCATTTGCTGTTGTGTTGCAATTTCTTGGCAGCCTGATAATAACATCACCACAAAACAAAGTAACATCATTTTTTGAAAACATTTTTTCATCAGTGATTATTCTCCTCTTTTATGATTGTCTTCTATATTTATTATCGTCCAAAATATGATAAATGTAATACAAATTAAAATAATATTTGGACAAGTCTTAAAATAATTTTTTTTTTAAATTTTTTATAAAACTGCTCAAAAAAAATTTATACACCTCATTTTTCTATTTTAACTGCTATTTTCTGTTGAAATAATAGTCAACCTAAGCAGTGATAATTTAACGTCATGCAGTTTGACAAAATCATTGCCAATGATATAGTGCGGCATGGAAACAGACATGGAAATATAATAAAAAAACCGAAAACGTTGCGCTTAGGCAATCAGAGGCATGATGAAACAAGTTAATACAGCTTTGAATAGTATAACAGCTGGTTTTATGGGAATTTTTATTGGACATGGTGCATATTTATGTTGAGATTTTCATGCACATTCCAGTTTGTATACAATGCAATCTGCTCCTTGGTATACTGACATTTTGATACATGCTATCTTTACTTTCATTGTACTGATAGCATGTATGGTAGAAAAGATTATTGTCATAAAAATTAAAAAATAATCTTTAGTATTAGATTGGTCGCCAATTGTGACTACCACTCTTTATTATCTATTTCAATGAATATTTCAATTTTCATTGAACGCATTGCCTTATTTGAAAAAAGAAAAACAATATTTGTAGTTGACAAATTTTAGGTTATTGCATATACTATGCTGTATTAGGATTTTTGCACTGCATGATTGTATCTAAATAGATACAAAATCAACAGTACAAACTAAACAAACCATAAATCTTGTGTTTACAAAGCCGGACCGTTTTTTCTATGGCAACAGATGATAGTCATACACATCTGTGGGACAGTAATGTTTCACAGGTGTATTTTTTTTATCCCCTATGGAATGGCAAATATAAAATCGCTATTGTTGAAAGGGATGTCATCTTTATGAAAAATAATAAAAAAAAGCAATTTATAAAATCTTTTGCAGTACAAAAGCAACTAGAGCAAAATCATTTTTATGCTCAAAAAAACGAAAAAAAATGGTTCATCGTATCTCCACAGTAGGTATTGTCGGAAATATTGTTTTGACCATATTTAAGCAGGTAGCATAGGATACTTCGGCGCAATGGTTTCTGACTCCATTCATTCTATGTCTGATATTTTTGTAACAGTTATTGCACGCATTGGCGTCAAAATTTCACATCGTCAGGCAGATAAATCCCACCCTTATAGTCATGAAAGAATGGAGTGTGTAGCTTCTTTGATATTGAGTGCCATTTTACTTTTTACCAGTATCAGCATTGGCTTTTTAGCAATACAAAAAATACTGGCCGGAAACTATGACCGGCTTGCTGTTGCTAGTCAAATTGCTTTTATAGCCGCTATTGTTTCTAATTTTGACAAAAGAAAATGATGTTTTGGTACACACATTATTATGCCAAAATTTTAAATTCTGCAACTTTTATGGCAGATGCTTGGCGTCATTGTTCTGACGTACTTTCTTCCATTGACTCTATAATGGGTATTGCAGGAGCTATACTTGGTTTTTCTATTTTAGACCCCATTGCAAGTGTTATCATTTGTTTGTGTATTTTAAAAGTTTCTTATGATATTTTAAAAGATGCTCTCATTAAAATGTTGGATACTTCTTGCAATGAAGAATATGAAAATAAAATTTCTGATTATATCACTGCTCAAGAAGGTGTGATACATCTGGATATACTCAAAACCGGAATGTTTGGAAATAAAATATATATTGATGCAGAAATTGCTGTAGATGGCAACAAATTATTAAAAGAAGCTCATGATATCGCTGAAAATGTACATGGTGGTGTGGATCAAACATTAAACATATTATGATTCATGTCAATCCTGTTTCCCCAAATTAGAACTATTATAAAACCAGTGCTTCAAATCATCTCTAAAACAAATACATTGCAATGATAGGCAGTGGCTAAAAACGGCTGTCTTTTTCCTTATTTTCTATTATGATTAAAAATTTTTTTCTCTATTTCAAATTTATATTTGTATCTAAATATCATTAATATACTTTTTATGTTACAATTTTTTATATTTTTGTACTAAAAATTTCCTATTGCTTTTAGTAATAAATAACATTTACCAGTTTTTTCATCAAGCTTTATCAATATATTTTTATTTGCCTCTAACTAAAACTAACAATACCACTATACAAAAAGTAAACTTATAAAACTAATGTTTTACAGGCTCTTTTTTCCCTCTCGAATGATTTTCTCCACCAATTCAGGAAGTTGTCCCTCCTGTTCTTTGGGAATGGAAGCCGTTTCAATGGGTTTATGCACATAAACGTGTACTTTTGCAGGATGAATACGATATCCGTTTCCTTCCATAATTTTATAAGAACCGTCTATTGTAACAGGTACAATCGGCACTTTTGATTTTGTTGCTAATTTAAAGCTGCCGCCTTTAAAACTTCCCATTTTTTCCCCTTTACTTCTGGTACCTTCCGGAAACACTACCATAGAATAGCCTTTTTTTAGCAATTTTACGCCTTCCAAAATGGTTTTTGCAGATTGTTTCATATCTCTTCTATCTAAAAATATACAATGAATTCTTTTCATCCAACTACTTAAAAAAGGAACTTTTTCCAGTTCTACTTTTGCTACAAAACCTTCTCTTTTTTCCGGAAGCATTGCCAAAAAG
>DVLQ01000018.1 GCA_018715395.1 Candidatus Coprocola pullicola
CACATGATCCGGACATACTTCTGCCTTTAATATATTCACGCCTTTCCACTCACATCATTTTCTCAATATTTCTCCTATTGCTTTCCTTTTTTCGTAATAAAATACTTTTCTTCTATATTTCGGCGCAAACACAATGTGATATTTGCAATTCCATTTTGTATGCGATAAACTATGTATATCCGTAATTCCCATATACGAACCTCCTTTTCACTATATTTCTTGCAGTTGGCAGACCGCAATTGTATTATAGTGAAAAGGAGTTTTTACTTCTACCTCAACGCCAGAAGGCTTTTTTGAACCACGCGTTAGACGCGTGGTTTTCTCTATACAAAAAACGGTATAGTCTTTTACTATACCGTTTTTTAAATATTAATGCTATGTTATTATTGCTTCTTCTATTTAGAAAATTCCATTTAAAAACTTACTATAAAATAAATATTTCTTGGCTATTTTTAAGCTAATACGCCGGCTAATTCTGTTACAGCCTGTTCTGCATCTGCTCCTTCTGCTGTAATCACTGCTGTTTTTCCCTCTACCATTCCCAAAGCAATGGTACCCATAATACTTTTTGCATTGATTTTTTTATCATCAATAGCTACTTGAATTTTACAGTCAAATTTGCTTGCTGTTTGTACAAAAAAAGCCGCTTGTCTTGCATCTAAAGAACTATGAATCACTACTGTTTTTTCTGCCATACAAAATCACCTTTACCCTTTCTCATTTCCTCGGCAATATCACTGATTTTTTTCAAACGATGGTTTATACCTGATTTTCCCATTGGGGGATTCATCAAAAGTCCTAACTCTTTTAGGCTTGCTTCAGGATATTGTAAACGCAGTTGTGCTGTTTCTAAAAGATTTTCTGGCAAACTCTCCCATGCCTTTTTTGTTCTGATATATTGTATGTCCTCCAACTGCTTTACAGATGCTGCAACGGTTTTGTTCAAATTGGCTGTTTCACAGTTTACTTTTCTGTTGACATGATTTCGCATATCTTTTACTACACGAACATTTTCCAGATTCAGTAAAGCAATGTGGGCTTGCATAATGTTAAGAATATCAGCAATTTGTTCTCCCTCCTTCAGATACAATACAAAGTGCTCTTTTCTTTTTACCATTTTTGCTTCCAAACCAAATGTATGTAATAGTTCTTTTAATGCCTCAGCTTTTTTTGGATGTGTATACACAAACTCCAAATGATAGTTTTTTTGTGGATCATTCATAGAGCCTATCGCCAAAAAAGCCCCTCTTATATATGCTCTTTTACAGCAGGCGCTATAAACAATGGGAGCATAGCAGCAGTTGCATATTTTCTTTTGATTATCTAATAAAATCCCCGTCGCAGTTAATATTTTTTCTACATCTGCTTTTTTTGTTATTGTTAAAATATATGTGCTGTTGCTGTGGTGAAAATGATTTTTTCTAACAGTCACATTACAATTTATTTTAAAAGTTTTTTGAACTAATGTAAAGTACTTTCTGGCAACAAGGCTATTGTCTGTTTGTATTTTTACACAAAATTTTTCTCTAAAACGACCTATATATCCACATATATTTAACAAAGCAGAAAGTTCTGCAATATTACAATGACGTGCATTTCCAAATCTTTGTGAAATCTCCTCTTTGACATTAGATGAAAATGACAAATTTTCACCTCCTATCCTCTATCACACTTTTTTGTAACGAACATCTTTTTCAATGTCATTATGTTTTAACAATATATTATGATTTTTTTTGCTTAGTCTTTCATGCAATGCGTTTGCTAACGTAACAGAGCGATGCTTTCCGCCTGTGCATCCAATGCTGATAATCAGTTGATTTTTTCCTTCTTTAATATATTGAGGTATCAAAAATTCCAGCATATCCGTCAATTTATCTAAAAATATATTGCTCTCTTCAAACCCCATCACATAGTTAAATACAGCAGAATCATTTCCCGTTTGTTCCTTCAATTCTTGTATATAAAAAGGGTTTGGCAAAAAACGTACATCAAAAACCAAATCGCTGTCTACAGGAATACCGTATTTAAATCCAAAAGAACAAACTGTAATAATCAAGCTTTCAAATTTTTGATTTTCCAAAAAAATACGGTTAATTTGTTCTTTTAATTCTCTTGTCAATATATTGCTTGTATCAATAATATAAGTTGCTTTTTTCTTGACTTCCTCCAACATTTTCCTTTCTTTTGCAATGCCGTCTGCAATGGCTCCCCCTTTTGAAAGGGGATGACTTCTTCTTGTTTCTTTGTAGCGTTTTATGAGTGTTTTTTCAGAAGCATCCAAAAATAATATTTCATAGTCATAGCCAAATTCCTGCAAAGAAGAAAGCACAGAAAATAAATCGGAAAAAAGCTTTCCGCCTCGAATGTCAATGCCCATAGCAACTTTGTCAATCTCTCCACCCTGTTCATAGCACAACTCTGCAAATTTTGGTATCAATGCAGGCGGTAAATTGTCTACACAAAAAAAATTAATATCTTCCAAAAATTTTAATACAGTGGATTTTCCTGCTCCCGACATTCCCGTTACAATTACAAATCTCATATGACTTCACCTCGGCATTTCATCGTTCTCCAATCATTTTCACTTCTGTTTCCAACATAACCCCAAACTTTTCAAAAACAGTCTTTTGACAATGCTCTATCAACGCCAATACATCCGCACAGGTGGCATTTCCTTTATTGACAATAAAACCCCCATGCTTTTGAGAAACCTGTGCATCTCCTATGCTATAGCCCTTTAGTCCTGCATCGGTAATCAGCTTTCCTGCAAAATACCCTTGCGGACGTTTAAAAATACTTCCTGCACTGGGAAAATTCAAAGGCTGTTTTTCACGTCTTTGCTGCGCCAATTCCGTCATTTTTTGTGCAATTTCTTTTGGATTTCCTTTTTTTAATAAAAATGTGGCGCTTAGTACAATATATCCTTTTTCCGGTATAATACTATGGCGATAAGAAAATTGCAGCTGTTGTGTGGAAAGCTTTTTGATTTGCAAATCCTCTGTCAAAACCTCTGCTTCTACCAAAATATCTTTTATCTCTCCGCCATAAGCTCCCGCATTCATACAAACCGCCCCTCCCAAGGAACCGGGAATACCCCCAGCAAAAGCAAACCCTTCCAAACTGCTTTGCAATGCTTTCTCTCCTATTGTTTTTAAAAGAGCACCGGCCTGGGCTGTTATTTTTTCTCCTTTTACTAAGATAGTACTCATATCTTCCCCTATTTGTATTACAATACCTCGAATCCCTTTATCACTTACAAGAAGATTGCTCCCATTTCCCATCACTGTGACAGGTACGTCATACTTTTTTGCTAAAAAAAGAATAGATTGTATCTCTTCACTGCTTTTTGGCGAAATATAAATATCTGCATTACCGCCAATACGAAAAGAAGTATGTTTTTTCATAGGCTCTTGTTTGAGTAATGTTATGTTTTTTTGTTCCAATTCTTTTATAAGCGTTTCCATGCTTCTCCCTCTCTTTGTTTTGATTTATTATTTTTAATCTTCTTCTAAACCAAAGCTTTGATTAATTCTTTGGCTGAGCATTTCCGCAGCATTATATCCCATACGTTTTTGTCTTTGATTGATGGCGGCGGATTCACATATTACAGCCACATTTCTTCCGGGACGGACAGGAATAGAATTACATACTATTTTATTACCCAATATATCGATATATTCTTCTGCTAAACCCAATCTGTCATAATCTTTTTCACTGTCCCACATTTCAAGGCGTATGACCAAGTCAATGTTTTGAGATATTTTTACAGAGCTAACGCCAAATAGCTCTTTTACATCAATAATGCCAATCCCTCTTAATTCTATAAAATATCGTATCAATTCCGGGCTTGTACCAACTAATGTATCATGAGAAATCTTTTTAATTTCCACAGCGTCGTCCGCCACAAGACGATGACCTCTTTTAATCAATTCCAAAGCTGTTTCACTTTTTCCAATACCGCTTTCGCCGATAATCAAAATACCTTCTCCATAAATATCTACTAAAACTCCATGCATTGTAATACGTTCTGCCAGTTGTTCTGTCAACCATCGTATACATTCTGCCATAAATGTGCTTGTACCTGTAGTTGTTTTAAACAAAGGTACATCATATTTCTTTGCATATTCCAGCATTTCCGGAAAAACTTCTAAATCCTTGCATATGACAGCGCTGGCAATAGGAAAAGAAAATAGCCTTTTTAACACATCCTTTCTTTGTTCTGTTTCCAAACGACTCAAATAGCTATGTTCTACCATACCAAATATTTGTAATCTATCATTATCAAAATGTTCATAAAATCCTGTAAGCTGTAGTGCAGGACGATTTACTTCGCATTTATTTAATATTTTGCCCTCCAAACTAACAGAAGGCGCCAAGTTGGTTAAATGGAATTCCTCTGCTAAATCTTTTATTTTTACTGAATACATATTAGCCCTCCATTGTTCTATTTTCTATTTTATCATACCTTATTCAGACTTTGTTTGCAACTGCAAGTCAAAACAATATGGTTATCTCTTTGTAGGTTGCTTTTTTATGATCTGTAATAAAAAACCGTTCTTCTTTTTATGGGAAGCGTTTTTCTTTCACATCTTTGTAAAACTGCTATGTCAAAATGTTTCTAAATCATAAAGAGATTCACTAATATAAATGAATCTTATTTTTTTATTTGTCTAAAAAATCGATAGACTTCTTCTGCCGCTTGAATTGTCATTTGAGGTACCGTAAGCAGTTCTTCCACCTCTGCTTTTGCAATGTCCTGTGCCAAATTTTTGCAGCAAAGCCTTTTTTCTTACCTTTCCAATATTAGCAATATCATCTAATACTGAATGAAAAGCCTTTTCTTCTCTTAACTTTCTGTGATATTCTATGGCAAATCTGTTCTGTAATAAAAAACCGTTCTTCTCTTTATGAAAAGCGTTTTTCTTTCACATCTTTGTAAAACTGCTATGCCAAAATGTTTCTAAACCATAAAGAGATTCACTAATATGAATGAATTTTATTTTTTTATTTGTCTAAAAAATTGATATACTTCTTCTGCTGCTTGAATTGTCATTTGAGGTACTGTAAGCAATTCTTCCACCTCTGCTTTTGCAATGGCCTCTATAGTGCCAAATTTTTGTAACAAAGCCTTTTTTCTTACTTTTCCAATATTTGCAATATCGTCTAATACTGAATGAAAAGCCTTTTCTTCTCTCAACTTTCTGTGATATTCTATGGCAAATCTATGCACTTCATCTTGTATTCTGGTCAAAAGTTTAAATCCTTCTGAATGTGGAGGAAGTAAAATTTCTTGTTCTTGAAATATGATACCTCTTGTTCTGTGCTTTTCATCTTTTATCATACCACAAACAGGAATATCCATACCAAAAGAGCTTAGAACTTCTTGTGCGGCATGAACTTGTATGACGCCTCCATCCATTAATATCAAATCCGGCATTCTTGAAAAATTCCCTTCTTTTCCTTCCATTCTTTCTTTGACGCCATGCTGAAAACGCCTTGTAATCACCTCCTGCATACTGGCAAAATCATTGGGTCCTACTACTGTTTTGATTTTAAACTTTCTATAATCGCTATGCTTTGCCTTTCCATTTTCAAATACTACCATGGCGCCTACCGACTCAAAGCCTTGTGTGTTTGAAATATCGTAAGCCTCTACTCTTTCCAATTTATCCGGCAGTCCCAAAACATCTTGTATTTCCTTCATAGCTCCAATGGTTCTTTGTTCTTCTCTTTTGAGTCTTTCTCCAAACTGCTCAAAAGAAATCATGGCATTTTTCCATGCCAAATCTACCAATTTTTGTTTTTCTCCTTTTTTTGGTACAGTAAAAAGAACTTTACTTCCTCTTTTTTCTGCCAAAAACTGTTCCAGTAATACTTTTTCTTCTGGTACAATTTCTTCCTGAAGTAATATTTCTTTTGGTACAAATGCAGTACCACTATAAAACTGTTTTATAAATTCTGTCATTACTTCACTTCTTGTACGATTTTCAACAGAATGAAGACGATACTGCTCTCTTCCGGTCATTTTACCGCCTCTGATAAAAAACATCTGCGCCAGTCCTTCATCATGCGCTCTTACAAATGCCGCCACATCACAATCACCCAATCCTGTATTTGCCATTTTTTGCTTTTGTGCAATGCTTTTGACACTCAAAATTTTATCCCGAAGCGCCGCCGCTTTTTCAAATTCCATATTTTCGGAAGCTTGATACATTTCTTTTTCCATTTTTTTTATAATTTGCTCATGCTTTCCATGAATAAATTGTTCTGCTTGTTCAATCATTTTTTGATATTGCTGCTGTGATATTTTTCCATCACAAGGAGCGCTGCATTGACCAATATGATAATGCAGACAAGGACGTTCTTTTCCAATATCCTTTGGCAGATTTCTTTTACATTTTCTAATAGGCCATAATTTGTGTATGGTGTCAATAGTTTCTTTGACGGCAAAAGCATCTGTAATAGGTCCAAAATACTTTGCTTTATCCTTTTGCATTTTTCTTGTCATCAAAATACGCGGAAAAGCTTCATTTGTTATTTTAATATAAGGATATGCTTTATCATCTTTTAACAGTACATTATAAAAGGGTCTGTGTTTTTTTATCAAATTACATTCTAAAAGCAATGCCTCCAGTTCTGAATCTGTAATAATATACTCAAATTCTTTAATATGCTGTACCATTGCCTGCACCTTAGGCAGTTGATTTTTACTGCTTTGAAAATATTGTCTGACTCGATTTTTTAAATTGACGGCTTTTCCTACATATATAATTTCCTCTTTTTCATTTTTCATCAAATATACCCCAGGTTTTTGAGGTAATTTTTTTAATTCTTCTTCTATATCAAACATTTTTTAACGCTCCTTAAAATTTTATTAAGTATGTTAAAATAACATGACGAAAAATCAATTTTCCGTTATAATAGAGAATACCATAAAACTTCAATCCATGAAAGGAATAACAATAAATGAAAAAAAATAGTAAAAAAAAGCTTCCTCTGTTTTTTAAAATATTGGGGATTGCAGGTATATTAGACTGTTTATGCATATCTTTTGTTTCCAATTTTAACTTTGGTACACTTTTTCCGGGAGGACTTGGCTGTATTTTTTTAATATACGGCTGTTATTATGAAAAACTCAATCAATGGGGAAAAAAAGGCTTTGGAAAAATTTTTATGAAAACAGCCAAAATCGGCATTTCTCTTTTTTTTATTACATTTTTTATCATCACGGCAATTATCATTGAAAATGGTGCAAAAACGCCTTGGAAAGATGCAGACGTTATTGTGGTGTTAGGAGCGGCGCTTCATGGCTGGGAAGTGAGTCCTGCACTGGCGCAGCGTTTGGATACTGCAAAGCAATATTGGGACGAAAATAATGTTTCCTATATTGTGGTGACAGGCTCTCAAGGTCCTCAGGAAGATAGAACAGAAGCAGAAGCAATGAAGGAATATCTTGTCAACAAGGGAGTTGATGCCGATGTTATATTGATAGAAGATGAAGCCCACAATACACGGGAAAATTTTACATTTTCCAAAAAAATATTAGATGAAATCTATCAAGGTCAATCTTACCGCATTGTATACGTTACAAACTATTTTCACACCTTCCGTGCAGGGCTTTTGGCAAAACAGCTTGGCTTTTCTGCAGAAGGTTTAGGTGCTCCTGTCACATTTTATATGTTGCCCAATTATTATATCAGAGAATATTTTTCTGTCATAAAATATTTTCTTATTGACAGCCGTATGTAAAACCATTTCTTTTTATTTTAGTGTATTTTGAAAAAGTAAAGGAGCTTTCCGGTTTTTTTGCCTGAAAGCTCCTCATTTTTTCAATACATACTATATTTATTATCCAATACCGCCATAAATAATGCTTAATATCACAACAGCGCCTGCTAAAAGCACATAAAAATATTTTGCTATCCAGAAAAAACCGTTTCCAAGAGGTTTTTTTCTTCCCAAATTTAATTCCGCACCGATTTTTTCTTTTCCCAATACCCAATAAATCATAATAGCCCCTAACACTGCGCCAATAGGCACAACATATATTGTTATCATATCCATCCATTTGCCCATGTACGGCTCATATTCTAAAAATACGCCTACTGCAAATACAACTGCCGCAATCAATATAATAGAAGGTATTCTTTTTACTTTTGCTCTGCTTTGTATTGCTTCACTACACACCTCAAACAAATTGATAAGCGACGTCACGCCTGCAAACAATACCGAAAGAAAGAAAAATGCGCCAAACAACTCTCCCATAGGCATCAAGCCAAATATTTTAGGAATGGTAATAAACATTAGCGGAGGTCCGGAAGCGGGGTCCATGCCAAATGCAAACACTGCCGGAATAATAGCAAAACCGGCCAGCATAGACGCACAAGTATCTAACAATGCCGTCATACCTGCCGAATGAACAATATTTTCTTTTTTATCCAAATAACTGCCATATATAATCATACCAGAACCTGTAATAGATAATGAAAAAAAGGCTTGTCCCATTGCCATAATCCATGTTTCAGGCTGTAATAAATATTCCCATCTGGGAATTAAAATATATCGATATCCCTCCGCCGCTCCAGGGAGAAATGCCACGCGAACTGCCAATATGATAAATAATATATAAAATGCAGGCATCATAAACTTGCTGACTTTTTCAATTCCTGTAATCACGCCTGCTGTCAACGCTATGGCAGCAATGCAGATTACAATCATGTGCCAAGCAATACTGCCGAAAGCTCCTGTAATCTGTGAAAAATATTCAGAAGATTCTGTTCTAAACATATCTCCCGTAATAGCACCCACTAAAAAACGAAGCGCCCATCCTACAATAATGGCATATCCAATGGCAATTCCAAGAGAACCTAATAACGGAATTGCTCCTAATACAGAGCCTCCTCTTTTGCCCTTTGTTTTCATGGCATATTCATAAGCGCCAATGGGTCCTGTTCCTGTCAAACGTCCCAGAGCAAATTCTCCGGAAAGCCCTACTGCGCCAAAAAGTATTACAAAAAAGATATATGGCAGCAAAAAAGCCGCTCCTCCATAAGTTCCCAGACGATAGGGAAACATCCATATATTTCCCATCCCCACTGCCGAACCTACTGAAGCCAACACAAAGCCCAATTTGTTTGTAAAAGTTGTTTTCTCCTTCATTTTTGCACCTCAATTTCTTTTCATTTTGTCAATATGGGGGAATTTTGACATACACTAAATAAAAACTTTTTCAGTTTAAAGTGTTGCGCTTTAAAGTGTACTCGTATTGTATTCCTTTTTTTGCTTTCCTGCAATATAAAAATCAACCTATATCAATGCGCTATTTTTCTTATAACAATGACATATTATCCAAAAATTTATAAAAATACTTTTTTTACATTTAATTTAAACAGTATATAATGCATCATGCATTATTTTTTTGTCTAATTTGTCTACAAACAAAAAAGAGTCTGCCTCATTTTTTTAATTATGAAACAACTCTTTTTTCTATTAATCATTTTTCTTTTTTAAAAATGTTTTTATCTTCTTTTTTCTGTCTTGTTTTAACACTTTTTTTGCATATTGCAATGCTTTTTTTTCGCCTTGTTCTGCCAATATATGAAGTAATTTTTCCAGCAATTTTTGTGATGATGGGTGCATCACATGATATGCTTTACTATTTTCATAGTAAAGCAAAGGACTTTTTTGGGTATATTTTTGTTTTTGATATGTTTTACAAGCGGCAATTCTGTCCAAAAACATTTCTACTACATAACAGACAGGCATTTTCATACCCGCAAACACATCGTCTTTTTTTCCGCTGTAATCCAACCAATATTCAAAATGATGTTTATTTCTTCCTTTATGATGAAGCCATGCAGAAGAATATCCCTTTGCCTCTCTTTCTGCATTATTAGGACTTCTGTTTCCTTGATAATACTTTGCGCCAATCAAAAATTCTGTAGGAGAATATTTTGATAAATCATGCAGTATTGCTTGTCTATACAACCCCACAGCAAAACAATATTGCATAACAGTTAATTTATGTTGTGTAATTGTTTGAAAATGTTCTATCCATTTCATAAAAACTGTTCTCCCCCTCTTTTTAATAGCATATCATATTTTTGCTTATTATTTCAAGGAGTTTACAATCTTTTTTTACATATATTTTCTCATATGACGCAATGCGCTCTTTTCCAAACGAGAAACTTGCGCTTGGCTAATACCAATTTCCGTACTGACTTCCGTTTGTGTTTTTCCTTGAAAAAAACGGAGATTTACAATCCTCTTTTCTCTGTCGGTCAATCTTTCCATAGCTTCGCTTAGTGAGATGTTCTCCAACCAAAGTGTATCGCCACTTTTTTCATCGCTCACTTGATCCATTACAAAAAGCGTATCGCCCCCATCATGATAAACAGGCTCAAAAAGAGAAATTGGGTCTTGTATGGCGTCCAATGCCATAACAATGCTTTCTTTTGGCATGCCCAATTCTTTTGCAATTTCTTCAATATCTGGTTCCTTTGATTTTTCAGCAGTCAACCTTTCTTTTACCTGCAATGCTTTATATGCAGTATCTCTCAAAGAACGGCTGACTCTAATAGGATTGTTGTCACGAAGATATCGCCGAACTTCTCCTATAATCATAGGCACTGCATAAGTAGAAAATTTCACTCCTTGGGTAATATCAAAATTATCAATGGCTTTCATCAGTCCAATACAACCCACTTGAAACAAATCATCCATATACTCCCCTCTATTTGAAAAGCGTTGTATTACGCTTAGCACCAGTCGCAAATTGCCATAAATATACTGCTGTCTTGCTTGTTTATCTCCTTGCAATATTTTTTGAAACAATATTTCTTTTTCTTCATTTTTTAAAATTGGCAGTTTTGAGGTATTGACTCCACATATTTCAACTTTGTTGACCATTTGCTATGCCTCCTCGTTGCTTTTCAGGCAATTTGCCTTATTAAAAATCATTTCCAGAGAAGACAAAATTATACCTTTCAAACATTGTCATAAAAAAACAATTTTTCCCAGTATATCAAAATTCTTTTTTTGACATACTAATCAAAAAACAGGAGGTAAATACTATATGTTTGTAATGCATAATGAAGAAGCCATCTTTACAGCCCAAACTGAAAAAAACAGTACCATATTCAAAAAAACTGCTGTTCGTGGTAATATACAGCAAACAATCAAACAGCAAAATGGAAATTTTATTAATTATGATTATGAATTAATTCATAATATGGATTTATAACATTTTTTTCATAAAAACAAAAAAGGATTATTTTTATCATAATCCTTCAAAGTATAGACAAACTATATTTTTTTAACAAATGTAATACAACACAAAGACTTGGTAAACGAAGCTTTTTTCACATACCAGTGCCAAAATTTATTTGCAACAAAGAAAACAGCTAGTTGAAAGACATTTATGCCCATAAAACAAACTGTTTCTACTTCCTTATACCGATCAAAGACAGGAATGAAAAGAGTCTTTGAGGAAGGGGCGTCGATATCTTCAAAGGATTATTTTTATCATAATCCTTTTCTAAACATTGTTTAATTATCCAGACAAAGCTGATAGAAGTCATAATCATAACTATCCTGTCCAATGCCAATGGTAGCCAATAATTCATTGACCCCCTCTTCCATAAGAACATGGTATGCATTATGATAAGAAGCCAATTCTTGATCTTTTTTCACCATTTCTATGTAAATATCCAATTTTGTTTTTGTTTCCGTACCGTTGGTTAGTGTAGCATAAGCATCTTTTTTTATTTCTTCAGCCAGAATATCTTTTTTATAGTTCCATTTTTTTTCTAATTCTTCTAAAGCATTTTTAGCATCTTTTCCAAGATTTACTAGCTTTGCAAAATCCTCATGAGTTGCTTTTACACATCGAATGGTTTTTATTTTTCCATCTGGTGTAAGATTATCCATACACAACGCCCCTTTCTCAAACACTTTTTATACTACTTTAACCATACAAAATTTTTGGGAAAAGGTCAACATTTTTTTACTAAAAATTTATGGTATTGGTAAAAAAATTTCCCACAAGTCTGTCTAAAACTGATTTCTTTTTTCTTCTATCATATACCATGTTATTTTTTGAAATAGACAGCGTACTCTTGCCAGCATGAAAAAAAGAACCGCCTCTTTTGGTTTATCATGCAACGTTTGCCAGCCTATTTTTTTTTCTACTCCCTCCAATACAGAAAACAAAAAAGCTTTTTGTACTTCAAAACCATTTTTTTGCCATGGCATATAACAAATATCAAATCCAACATTTTCTTTTTTCATCATAAACTGTCTTTTTTCTATCAAAAATGATATCATTTCTTTTTCTTGTTTTGTTTTTGCCAACGCACAGCCGCTTAATTCCATCACTTGAAGCAATACCGACATGCTGTCTTTTTTTAAAAAAATATATTCTTCTTTGTCTGTATTTTGACATAAAGAAATAAAATTTGACATACAGTCACTCCTAAGCGCTTTATGCCTTGCCCCATTTCATGTGTAGTATTGGAAATGGATTTCCTGCTCTATCTGTTTTTGAACGAGAGATCACAGAAAATCCATTGCGTTTATAAAATTCCAGAGCCTTACTATTTTGTTCATTTACATCTACAAATATAGCATCATATTGTTCGACGGCAGACAGCAAAAGAGCTTTTCCTATCCCTTTTCCAAAAAAAGCGGGGCAGACAAAAAGCATTTCTATTTTTTGATTTTCTATTCCCATAAATCCCATTAAAGTTCCATTTTCTTCTTTTGCTATCAAAAGCATTTCTACTTTTTTGACAGCCAACGATACTAGGGGACGTAATTTTATAATTTCCTCTTCTGATAAAAATGTATGGGTTTTTCTGACAGAATCTTCCCAGAGCTTTACAATGTCTGAAAGCATCTGCCTTCTTTTTTCTGTTACTTTTTCTAAAATCATATGCAGTTTCCTTTCTAAACAAAACAGTTTTACTATCTAATCTTATTTCTTATCATAAAACGATTAGACAATTCTGTCAAATTATATCATTTTACTCATTTCCTTTTTTAATCTGCTTATGATTTTTTTCTCCAGCCTTGAAATATAAGACTGTGAAATTCCTAGCAAATCCGCTACCTCTTTTTGTGTTTTTTCTGTCGTTTCGGGCAATATGCCAAAACGCATTTCTACAATTTTTCTTTCTCTTTGACTCAATTTTTCCATGGCTTTTCCCAGTAAGTCTTTGTCAACCTCTTCTTCAATATCTTTATATATCACATCTGCATCTGTTCCCAATATATCTGATAAAAGCAGTTCATTTCCTTCCCAATCCACATTTAAAGGCTCATCAATGGAAACTTCAGACTTTGTTTTGCTGTTTCTTCTTAAATACATCAATATTTCATTTTCGATACAGCGGGATGCATAAGTAGCTAACTTGATTTTCTTTTCAGGATTAAATGTATTGATGGCTTTGATTAAACCAATGGTACCAATCGAAATCAAGTCCTCTACATTTACGCCTGTATTTTCAAATTTTCTGGCAATATATACTACAAGACGTAAATTTCTTTCTATCAGCACCGATTTTACTTGTACATCATTTTCTCCTCCCATTTGTTCTACCAAAAGGGCTTCTTCTTCTGCTTTGAGGGGAGGCGGAAAAACATCACTTCCCCCGATATAAAATACGCCATTGATTTTTTTACGCCATTTTCGCAAAAAACAACCTATGTCATATTTTAATTGAAATAATAAAAACTTCATTTTTTGCCTCCTCCTTTATTTCAGCAATTCAGGACTTAAAAGCCCGTCATATCCGCCATGAAAACATCCACAGTATACTCCTACTGAAACATCGTTTTTCTGGGTTCCTTTTATTTCAAATCCTTCCGGCTGAAATACGAGCAAAAGTCCATTTTCTTTTCCTAAACTGGAAAAAGGAATCAAATGCATAGATAATGTTTTTTCTGTTTTTAAAACATATTCATAAAAATTTTGTTGATTTTGATCTGTTTTAAAAAAATAAAGCTGTACTTCCTTTGAAAAAAGTTTTTTGATAGCTCTAAAAGACACTATAGCTACATCATTTCCCGAAAAAGGGTCTTTTAAACCATTTCCCGTATCAATAAGCATACGTAAAGGAATTTTAATGCCTTTTTTTTCAATGACAACATCGCAATAAAGCCTTCTATTGATAATATTTGTTTCTGCCCAGTTTTTTCCTATCTTAATCAATATGTAAAAAAAACAAGCTGTAGTAAGTAATATTTTTAAAGGAAATTGCCCTACTCTAAAGACTACTCCGTTTGCTATTGTATGCATCATTCCTGTTGCAAAAAATAACGCCATTGCTACGCCGCCTAATGCAAAAGCTGTCACATTGGCTACCAAAAAATATTGTATTGCTTCTTTTATTGTTTTTGGAAAAAATACAATCAAAATTCCAAAAAACAATAATAACATACCGCCAATACCATAACAAAAAAAAGAAAGAAAGGGCAAAATAATTCCCCCACAATAAAGTAGTGATAAAAAAAGACTTCCCAAAAAAAGACGTATTTTAGAAGTCTTTTTTTTTCCTAATACAGCAGTAACCCATAATATGAGAAAATCCATAAAAAAATTAATCAAAAATACTATATCCCCATAAATTGTTACTTCCACAAAACGCCTCCTTCTTTGCTGTCTTTTAAAAGGCTCTAATGCTATTATAAGCAAGCTGGAGCAAGTTTTTTGTCAAACACGCTGTTATTTTTCAAAAATCATACCATAAATACTGACATAACTGCACAAAAAAAGCCAACAGCTATACTTTTTTGTATATTGTCGACTTTTTTAATATGTTTTAATATATATTATAATATAATTTATTTTTAGCACAAAAAAAGGAACAGCATTTCTACCCTTCCTTTTTTTCATCATCATCACTTAAAATCTTTTTCTTGTCAAAAAATCTGGTATTTTTATTTCGGATTCAAAATCATCTAAATCAGAAAATCTTCTTGCAGGTTTATTTTCTTCTGTCATAGGCTGTTGCTGCTGAGGCTGCTGCTGTACCTGTTGCTGTGCTCTTGCCGCTCTATTCATAAATCCCGGCATAGCCTGCTGTTGTCTTGACTGTTGTGGGGAGGCCTGCTGCTGAGGCTGTTGTACTTGCTGTTGTTGGCTTACAGGTATTTCGTTATCTTCCAATCCTGTTGCAATCACTGTAACAATTACTTGGTCTGACAAATCTTCGTTGATTGTCGTACCAAATATAATTTCTGCTTCAGGATCCAATGACTCACGAATCAGTTCTGCTGCCTCTTCCGTTTCCAAAAGTCCTAAGTTATTATCGCCGCTAAAATTAATAAGTACACTTCTTGCTCCTTCTATGGTTGTTTCCAAAAGCGGACTTTGAATTGCCATTTTTGCCGCAACCTCTGCTTTATTTTCTCCTGAAGCCTGTCCAATTCCCATGTGAGCAATGCCTTGGTCTGCCATAATGGTACGCACATCGGCAAAATCTAGATTGATAACTCCGGGTTTGGAAATCAAATCTGCGATCCCCTGCACGCCTTGTCTTAATACTTCGTCTACTTTTTTGAAGGCTTCTGTCAAAGTTGTTTTCTTATCTATAATGCTTAAAAGACGCTGATTTGGAATGATAACAAGAGTGTCCACATTTTTTTTCAGTTCCATAATGCCTCTTTCTGCATTTGCCATTCTTTTTTTACCTTCAAAATTAAAAGGCTTTGTCACCACGCCAACTGTTAAAATGCCCATTTCTTTTGAAATAGAAGCAATTTTCGGCGCTGCTCCTGTTCCTGTGCCACCGCCCATTCCTGCAGTGATAAACACCATGTCTGCTCCTTTTAATGCTTGCGCCACTTCTTCTTGTGTTTCTTCAGCAGAACGCTCTCCAATATCAGGATTTCCTCCTGCGCCAAGACCCTTTGTCAATTTTTCTCCAATTTGTATTTTAATAGGTGATTTAGAATCTACCAACTGCTGGCTATCTGTATTAACAGAAATAAATTCAACGCCGTCCAAACCATCTTCTATCATACGGTCTACTGCATTATTGCCGCCGCCGCCGACACCAATTACTTTGATTTGTGCCATATTACTGTTGCGTGGAATATCAAATTCGAGCACAAAAATCCCCTCCTAGAGTTCAGAATTACATAAAGTAGTTTTTATTATACATGAAAAAAACAGATAACACCATACCTAAATTTGCATTTTTTATTTCTTTTTTCATATATTTATAGTTCAGTACATATTAAAAATAGGAATTTAGATTAATTTATATTAGATATAATAGTTATTAGTATGTCTTATTTAATCCCCTTCTTTTTTCAATGCCTTTTTATTATCTTATCTCTTTTTTGCGTTAGATTCAATATAAATTTAATAATATTACAATTTTTTTTTGCAAATCAGCCAAAACGTACATTTTTGTCGAAGGTTGTACCATTTTTTTATAACATATATTTAAAAACAATAGGTTTTGTCATATCGCTTAAATCCAACAAACCTCTGTCATTTTCCGGTATTGTTTCAACAATTTGGGATAAATATGCCATTTTTTGCTCACAGTTTTCAATGCTGCCAAACTGTATTTCAATTTTATTAATACTTGCTGTAATGTTTTGAGGGTCGCTTACATCAATTTCTAGAATACTATCAAGCAATTCATATTTTGTAACCATTTGAGAAATTCTCACAACCACATCAAAAGATTCCTTATTTTTTGCGTCTAAAAGCTCTCCCAATCGAAATTCATCAAATTCCAATCCATATACAATAGGAAGCGTCTTTTGTGGTATTTGCTGCACGTCAAGTACTCTGCCATATTCATCTATGTAAAGGTATGAGCCGGCATAAGGCACATACCCTCTTACTTTTCTTTCCACAATATCAATTTTAATTGTACTTGGCAGTTGTACAGCCACCTCTGCCGATTCTATATAATGATTTTTTTCCAATGTTTCCACTGCTCTATTTTTATCATATAAAAAAACATTTGTACCTGTTTTTAATCCAATCATGTCACATATAGCGTCTTTTGAATATTGTTCCATTTCTGTCACTTCTATTGTCTGCACAGAAAAAAGAGGAGAAAATATAATTCCAGTGCCGCCCAAAGTAGCTACCAACAATATCAATATAAATTTCATAGAAAGCTTTTTTCTTGGCTTTCTTTTTTTTGCTTTTTTTCTTTTCAATGTGCACTCACACCTTTTTATTCTAAAAAAATTTTTGCTCCCAATGAAAAAAGGGATTTCTCTATTTGTTCATATCCTCTTTGTACATAACAAGCGTTTTCTACAACAGTTTCTCCCTCTGCGGCTAAACCGGCTAATATCAACGCTGCGCCTCCCCGCAAATCCTTTCCGGAAACATAAGCCCCGTGTAATTTTTTTACTCCCTTTATAATGGCTGTCTGTCCTTCTACAGCAATATCTGCTCCCATACGACACAGCTCTCCAATATGTTTAAATCTTGCCTCAAACACTGTTTCACTAATAATACTTGTTCCGCCTGCCAATGTCAATACAGTCATAAATTGCGGCTGCATATCTGTGGGAAACCCGGGATAAGGTCCTGTGTGTATTTTAGAAACAGGTAAAATCTTTTCCGGAGCCTTCAAATAAATTTCTTCTTTTCCTTCTTTTATCACACACCCTGCTTCACCTAAGCGAAGTAACACTTGCCGCATAGCATTTGGGCAGACATTTTTTAATTGTATTTCTCCCTTTGTAATGGCTGCGCCACAAAGAAAAGTCCCTGCTTCTATTCTGTCTGGAGCTATGCTATATTCCGTACCATGAAGCTTTTTGACTCCTTCTATATGAATACAGTCTGTTCCGGCGCCTTTTACTTTTGCTCCGCACTTATTTAAAAATGTCTGTAATTCTACAATTTCAGGCTCACAGGCTGCATTATAAATGGTGGTATGCCCCTTCGCTTTTGCCGCTAAAAGCATACAGTTTTCCGTTGCTCCCACACTGGGAAAATCTAAATTGATTTTTTTCCCTACAATACGACTGCCATCACAGCACAGCAATCCTTTTTCTTCTTTTATTTTGACTCCCATTTTACGAAATGCTTTTAAATGCAAATCAATAGGGCGCATACCGATTTCACAGCCTCCGGGATATCCGATTTTTGCTTCTCGGCATCTTCCTAGTAACACTCCCATGAATAATATAGAAGAACGCATTTTTTGCACACTTTTGCTATCAATAGCAGTACTAATGCAGTTTTGGCTGTCAATGGTCACTGTCCGTCCCTGCCATTTTACACGACAGCCCAGTTGCTCCAGCACTTCCATAGTCAAAAAAACATCTGCGATAAAAGGACACTGATGTAGTATAGTTTCTCCTTCTGTCAGCATCACCGCTGCCAACACAGGCAATATACCGTTTTTACTTCCTCTTATGGTCAATGTGCCTTTTAGGGGGTATCCGCCTTCTATACGATATCTTCCCATGTCTGCCCCTCCCAGAAAATCAAATGATATTCCATAATATGCAAAAAGCAAAAAAGGGTTCCATTTACAAAAAAACATTTTTTTGGTATACTAAATTTTAATTCATTACATCAATCATAAAAGGGAGTGATTTTGATTTGGAAACCATAATTATTTTACTTTCTCCTCAAAAGCTAAAAAATCCTGACGCCGATTTACGCTATATAATTCCCGAAAGAATAGAAGAAATCTCTGAAAATACTATACAAAGCAATGGTTATGATTATTTAAAAGATGATACCCTTGCAATATGGCTTTCTACAAATTCTTACTGCAAAGCGCTTCCCAAAATCATAACATTATTTGAGCAAGAAACTTTTTTAGAAAATGATATTTCAAAAACAGTTTCTATTTATGCGTCAAAACAAGAGAACGCAGATTTAGAACAATGCAAAAAAATATATCCCTAATAAAGAAAGAAGTGGCTTTATGAAAAACAATATATTAGATGTCAAAGGACTTTTGGTAGGACAAGCAGAAAATAAAGAAGGCAAAACAGGCGTAACTGTTGTTATCATTCCACAAGGAGGCGTTTGCGGCGTAGATGTAAGAGGCTCCGCTCCAGGTACAAGAGAAACAGATTTATTGGACCCTATCAATGCCATAGAAAAAGTAAACGCAGTGGTACTCTCAGGCGGTTCTGCATTTGGTTTGGAGGCTGCCAGCGGCGTTATGCAATATTTAGAAGAAAAAAAATTAGGATTTGACGTAGGCCCTACCACAGTTCCCATTGTTCCCCAAGCTGTGCTCTTTGACCTATCCTATGGAGATTACCGTTGCCGTCCCGATAAAAAAATGGGATACCAAGCCTGTGAAAACGCTACTGACAAAATGTTGGAAGAAGGCAGTGTAGGTGCAGGCTGTGGCGCTACTGTAGGAAAACTTTACGATATGCAATGTTGCACTAAAAGCGGCATTGGCAGTTTTGCGCAAACACTTGAAAACGGTATTACAGTTGGAGCAATCATAGCAGTCAATGCCTTTGGAGATGTTTTGGAAAATGGTAAAATCATAGCAGGTACCACCAATCCGGAAAAAACAGATTTTATTGATACAGAAAAAACAATGCTGCAAATGGCTTGTACCCCTTCTTTTCACGGAAAGAATACAACAATAGGTATCATTGCCACAAATGCTTCTCTTACAAAAGCAGAAGCAAAAAAAATAGCCGGTATGGCTCATGATGGTCTTGCCAGAGCCATTCGTCCCATTCATACCACATTAGATGGCGATACTCTTTTTTGTTTGTCTACAGGAGAAATAAAAACCCAAAAGCCCATTGTAGACCTCATTGGCACACTGGCTGCAAAAGTAACGGAACAAGCTGTCATTCGTGCTGTAAAAAAAGCAAATTCATAATTTTATTTTTAAAGAGATAGTTTTTTTCTATCTCTTTTTCATTGCAATGTTTTATTCTATTATAAAATTATATGATTATTTGCCTTCTCATGGTCATTTTTTATTATAGACATATATTTTATCAAAAAAATATTTTATTTTGTTACAGATAAAAATAAGGCATTTTAATATGTGGTGTTTTTCAACAATATTTTTGATGAGATACTAATTCAATATATTTAATATATATTAAATATGT
>DVLQ01000150.1 GCA_018715395.1 Candidatus Coprocola pullicola
AATATTATATTTCAATGTCCACGTTGTCATAGTACTGTTGGTGGATTTGAAAGAAAAAAGTATTGTCGTTATTGTGGACAGAAATTGAGATATTGAGATATGAAAGGGAAAAATAGTAAAACAAGAAGCGGTAAACTATGAAATAATAAATAAAAAAGGGACTTTCGTCCCCCCTATCCCACGATTTTAGTATACCATAGGATGCTAGTATAAACAATAGAGGGGGCGGCAACATGATATTTGATGAAGTAGCGGAAGTGATGAATCAATCTTCTGCAAGGCAAATAGCCAAAAGAACAGGGTTAAATTATACTCGTGTATATCGGTTACAAAAGGGACTTCCCTTTGTATTGGACTATAATCTGATTTTTGCATTAGAAAAAATGGGCTATGGCATAAAATTGATTCAAAAAAAATGATTCACGAAATGAACAGGTGATTTGATAAAATACAGATAAAAGAAAAAAAGCCTTTTATCTGTATTTATTTTTTTAAAGAAATGCAAAAAGCGGGGTGGTGATATGGGGAGTAAAGGCAAGTATAAACAATGGTTAGAAGAAGATAAATTGCTGTTATTAGAAAGCTGGGCAAGAGATGGCTGCTTGGATGTGGATATTGCAAAAAAAATTGGTATTAATACGGCAACATTATATACGTGGAAGAAGAAATATAGCAAATTTAACGACGCCTTAAAAAAGGGAAAAGAAGTTGTAGATACAGAGGTGGAAAACGCTCTTTTAAAAAGGGCGTTAGGCTACAAATATTCTGAGGTGAAGACAGAAAGCTTTTCTGATGGGTCTGTCAAAAAAACTGTCATAGTAAAAGAAATGCCCTCAGATGTGACAGCACAAATTTATTGGCTAAAAAACAGAAAGCCGGAAAATTGGAGAGATAAGCCCTCTAATGAAAAAGAAGTGGCAAAAATAGAAGTGGAATTGATAAAAAATGAAGAGGATAGAAAAGATTCAGATTGATATTGAAAAACTGGTGATACCAAATTTTCAGCCGGTTTTAGAAGATATATTAGCACATGGACATACCCACTATGATTTTAGCGGAGGAAGAGGCAGTACAAAATCCTCTTTTGTCAGCATTGCAGTGCTATTACTGCTTTTACAAAACAGCAATTGTCATGCCCTAATATTACGAAAGGTGGCAGACACATTAAGGGACAGCGTCTATGCGCAATATACTTGGGCGATTTATGAAATGGGACTGGAAAAGTATTTTTTATTCAAAGTACAGCCTATGGAAATCATATTTCAGCCTACAGGACAGAAAATATTATTTAGAGGGGTAGACAAAAAAGAAAAAATAAAGTCCATAAAAGTACCTTTTGGCTACATCGGCATTACCCATTTTGAAGAAAAAGACCAGTTTACATCAAGAGAAGAAATTAGAAACATATTGCAGTCTACCATGAGAGGCGGTAGAAAATTTTGGAACTTTGAAAGCTACAATCCTCCTATCAGCGTTGCAAATTGGGCGAATCAAGACAGTTTGCAACAAAGAGAGGACAGACTAACTCACCACAATACTTATTTAGATGTGCCTGTAGCGTGGCTGGGAAAACAGTTTCTGGAGGAAGCCCAACACTTAAAAAAAGTAAATCCAAGAGCCTATGAGCATGAATATTTGGGTATGGCGGTAGGCACAGGAGGAAATGTATTTGAAAACGTGGAGATAAGAACCATAACAGAGGAGGAAATAAAGCATTTTGACAGGATATACCAAGGCTTGGACTTTGGGTGGTTTCCCGACCCGCTTGCTTTTGTAAGATTACATTATGATAAAGCAAGAGAAACAATCTATATTTTTGACGAGATATATGAAAACAAATTACCTAACAAAACGCTAGCCCAAAAGATAAAACAAAAAGGATATACAGACGCTTATATTATTTGCGACAGAGAGCCTAAAAGCATATATGACTTAAAAGATAACGGCATTGCCGTAAAGGCGGCGCTAAAGGGAGCTAGGTCTGTAGAGTATGGCGTCAAATGGCTACAGTCGAGAATGAAAATTGTTATAGACGCCAAAAGAACCCCGCATACGGCAAAAGAGTTTTTATATTATGAATATGAAAAAAACAGAGAAAATGAATTTATAAGCGGTTATCCTGATAAAAATAATCACAGTATAGATGCGGTAAGATATGCCTTAGAAAGCGTATTTATGAAACGTTCAAATGCATAGAAAGGAGCGATACCTATTTGAGCATACAACAATATTTCAGCGACAGGGGTTTTGATACCATTGACTGGTCTTTTTATTCCAAAATAGAACAATGGGAACAATGGTATCAGGGAAAAGTAAAAGAGTTTCACAGCTACAGAGCCTATAACGGCAGAACAAACGTAAGTTGTGAAAGACTTTCGTTGCAAATGGCAAAAAAAGTTTGTGAAGACTGGGCAAATTTATTGATGAATGAAAAAGTAGCAATTACCATAGACGGACAGAAAGAACAACACTTTATCGATGAAGTGCTAAAAAACAACAACTTTATTGTAAAAGCCAATGAAGCACAGGAATTGAAAGCAGCATATGGTACAGTGGCATATGTGCCTTATATGGCAAATGTTGAAGTGAAAAAAGACAGCGGCGAAGTCATAAAAGGAAACAAAGAACTCAGTTGCATACACATCAATTATATTGCGGGAGATTGTATTTTCCCTCTTTCTTGGGAAAACGGAATCATCAAAGAATGTGCTTTTGGCAGCAGAAAAACAGTAGAGGGCAAAGAGTACTTTTATTTGCAGTTACATATGTTAGAAAAAGGAATGTATGTCATAGAAAATGTATTGTTCGATGATACAAACGGTCAAATGCTGGAGGTGGCAATCAATAGTATAAAAGGGTTTGAAACAATCGCCCCTAAAATTTATACCCAAAAAAAGACACCACAGTTTGTAATAGACAAAATGAATATTGTCAACAACATTGACAAAAACAATCCTATGGGAATTGCAGTTTTTGCAAATAGTATTGATGTATTAAAGGCGATAGATGTAGTATTTGATTCTTATCACAATGAGTTTTTATTGGGAAGAAAAAGAATCATGGTGGCAGAAGAAGCGCTGCATATGGACACAGAGGGTAAAATGACATTTGACCCAACGGATATGGCGTTTTACAGACTGCCAGAAGGCATAGAAAATGAAAATTTTATACATGAAATTGATATGTCTTTGCGTGCCAACGAACACGAAATTGCATTGCAAAACAGATTACAGTTGCTATCTGCAAAAAGCGGATTCGGTGAAAATCATTATAAATTTGACCAGGGCGGCATTGCCACGGCTACACAGGTTATCAGCGAAAATTCTTACTTGTTTCGGACATTAAAAAAACATGAAATTATATTGGAAAACGCCTTAAAAGAACTGGTGAAAATACTACTGCTGATGGGAAATCAATATTTGTCACTAGGATTGAATGAACAGGCAGAAACAGTCATTGACTTTGACGACAGTATTATAGAAGATAGACAAACAAAATTAAACGATATGCGCTTAGATGTTTCAGCAGGATTGTTAAAGCCGGAATATTATATTGCCCAAAAATACAATGTAACATTGCAAGAGGCAATCAAGCTGTTGCCTGATGAAGAAGCAATACAAGAGTATTAAAAGAAAAGGGAATGTCTATGCAAAGAGAATGGATAGAGAACATACCGGAAAAATTAGCACAAAGCTATTTGACACTGGAAGAAGAAATACTTGCCGATATTTGCAGAAGATTTGCAGTAAGTGGCACAGCGACAGCGTCCGCACTGCATCAAATCAGACAATTACAACAACAAGGCATTTCACTCAAAGAAATAGAAAAAAACATCAAAACAACACTTCACATTACACAAGAACAGCTGGAAGATATGTTTGAAGATGCAGTAAAAAGAGAACAGGCATATACAACAATGTTATTGGAAAAAGCAAGCATTACAAAACCAATTGCAGGGGGACAAGCACTTTTGTTAAAAGAAGTGGAAGCCATAAAAAAACAAACAAAAGAGCAATTGTATAACATAACACAATCTTTGGGATTTTCAATCAAAATAAATGGAAAAACACAATTTTACCCCATTGCAGAAACGTATCAAAAAGTGCTTGATATTGCTTATTTGGAAGTGTCTACAGGAACGCTGGATTATAATACGGCAATCAAAAATGCAGTCAAAAAACTGACAGACAGCGGTATTCGATATGTGTATTACGACAAAGAAGGAAAGAGATGGACAAACCATGTGGATGTGGCAGTGGAAAGAGCAGTGCGCACAGGAACA
>DVLQ01000151.1 GCA_018715395.1 Candidatus Coprocola pullicola
AAGGGCAAAATTTTATGGAAAAGAAAGAAGCCGGAGAGAAAATACTTTCTATTTGTAAAACAATGCCAAATACAGCACAGTTATTACCTATTGGAAATTACAGAGGACTTGATATGAAATTGGGATTTCAAAACAAGCATTTTGAAATCATTCTTGAACAAGTCAATCACTATGAAATTGAATTGGGAGAAGATGTTTTTGGAAACATCACAAGAATCAACAATGCCATTGAAAATATACCACATATACTGGAAAAACAACAAGAAAAGCTGATACGGTTACAAGCTGAACTGGAAAAAGCAAAAACAGAAGCAGAAAAACCTTTTCCTCAAGAACAAGAATTGAAACAAAAAAGTGAACGGCTTTTGCAGTTAAATATAGAATTGGATATGGAACAAAACAAAAAGCAAGGCAATACAGAAAAAATAGAAAATGAAGCAGAAAAAAATCAAGATAATTTAGTATCTTTAGAATCGAAAAAAACATCTATATTAAGTGCATTGCAAAATTTTAAATCAAAAGAAAATGCAGTAGAAGTCAAAAAACAAAAAGAGGTGGTATTATAATGCCAAAAAGAACCATAGGACTTTACACAAAAGTTTCTGAACAGGAAAAAGAAAGGATTGACGAAAAAATGCAGTTGTTAGGCACAAACAATATGAGAGGATATTTGCGGAAAATGGCAGTAGAGGGATATATTGTTTGCATAGATGTAACTTGTATACAGGAATTGGTGATGCTGCTTCGTTCTATCTCAAGCAATATCAATCAGATTGCCAAAAGAACCAATGAAACAGGAAATTTTTATGCCGAAGAAATGAAGGAATTACAAAAGCAGTACCAAAAAATATGGTGTTCTGTTGAACAAATTTTAAGTCAGTTTTTATAAAGGGATTATTTTTTCGCCCTTGGCAAAAACCGTTCCAATGATAAAGAGGTGAGCGTATGGCAGTGGTTCATTTTGGGAATAGACATTGTGCTAAAAATCAGACCATAAAGCAGTGTATCAAATTTCATATTGATTATGCCAAAAATCCAGAAAAGACACAATATGGACTGCTTGTCAGTGCCTATGAATGTCATACTGAAACAGCGGCAGAAGAATTTTTTATCAGTAAAAAAATGTATGAAATGATAACAAAAAGAAGTCAGCCAAAAGAGAGGGACAATATCTCTTATATGCTGATGCAGTCTTTTCAGCCGGAGGAAGTGACTCCAGAAAAGGCACATGAAATTGGTTATCAATTTGCCCATGAATTTACAAAAGGACAACACCAATTTGTGATTGCAACACATACAGATAAAGAACATATTCATAATCACATAGAATTTAACAGTATTTCATTGGACTGCACTCATAAATTTAATGGCTATAAACAATGGGGGAAAGCAGCACAAAAGTTGAGTGATAAAATCTGCAAGGAGCATGGTCTGTCTGTTATCAAAGCACCAAAACAAAAAGGAAAGCACTATGCTCAGTGGAAAGCAGAAAAAGAGGGAAAAAGCTGGAAACAGATATTAAAGGATACCATAGATGAGGTGCTTCCCAAAAGTAAAAACTTTGAAGATTTTATACAAAATATGCGGCAGCAAGGATATGAAATCAAAGAAGGAAAACAGATTGCATTTAGAGCAGCAGGGCAAAGCCGCTTTACCAGAATGAAAACTTTAGGTGCAGAGTATAGCGAAGCTGTCATTGCAGAAAATATAAAATTGCAGCAATCAATGTCAAAACAAAGAAAGCAAAATAAAAAAAGTATCACTGCTTTTATTGACATAGAACAGAAAAAGAAAGAAGGAAAAGGTGAGGCTTATGAACAATGGGCAAAAATATTTAATGTGAAGCAGGCAGCAAATACAGTCAATTTTTTAACGGAACACGATATAAACTATCAAATTTTAAAAGAAAAAACAGAAAATGCTGTCAATGAATTTCATATCATTTCTAATGAACGAAAGCAAAAAGAACAACAAATAAAAGAGATTTTAGAACTTAAAACAAACATCATTTATTTTGCCAGAACCGCTGCTGTTTATAAACAGTATCAAAAATCAAAGGACAAACAAAGCTTCAAAAAAGAGCATAGCGAGGATATAGTAAAACATGAAAAAGCAAAGGCATTTTTTGAAAAAAGCGGTCAAAACAAGCTTCCAAAAGTAAAAGAATTGCAGGAACAATATCAAATTTTATTAATGGAAAAACAACAAATTTATCAGAGGTATGCCAAAGCAAAAAAAGAAATGCTGGAGTATCAAACGGCAAAACAGAACATGGATAAATTGCTTCAGACAGAAAAAAATCCAATAGAAAAAGACCAGCAAATATAAAAATTTATTGGTCTTTTTCTGTATTGTGAGCCTTTTCATATCGTGTTTGAAATCTGCGTTTACGACTATAAAAATATTTTTCTGCCTCGTGAAAAGGTATCCAAATTTCAGCAGATTCTATTTTATCATAGACAGCACTTAAAATTTCTATATTATGCTTAGAGCTAGGCGGTTTACCTATTTCATCATAAATGCGGGCATATTCTTGATAAAGCCATTCTTGTATTTTTTCTTTTTGCTTTTGTTTTAATTGAGAAAAAGGTTTATTCATTTGTAATAGTCTGCCGTTTATCATTTTGTGATTTTTTTGGGACATGGTTTATTTTTTCCTTTCTTTTTTCAGTGATAATTATATTATAACAGAATAAAATGGAAAAGGTTAGTGTTTTTTTAGAGAGAAAGTCAGTAAAAAAATTTCTGATTTTCTCTCTTTTTTTATTCGCATTTTTATGGTTTTGCCACGCCGAAGGCGTTTTACAAATTTTGAAAAAATTTGTGCTGGGGGTTTGGGGTATTCCCCAACAAGCAGAGGAAAGGGATATCCCTTTCCCCTGCTTGCAATTTTAGAACAAATTATAAAACTTTAAAAATAAATAATATGAAACTTGGAAAAATGAAAGTATTCGTGGAGATATTTTAACTATTTCCTGTAATATATTGACAAAATACTTCAAGAATAGTACACTTAGTAAAAATATACTAGGTATATATATACTAACATTATTTTTGTTATAAAAGATATAGTTAGGAGATGAGAGAAGAATGACAACAAACAAAAAGGTTACAGAAGCAGAGTATAAGGTACTGGAGGTGTTATGGGCGGCAAAACAAGCCATGAGTGTCAAACAGATTATGGCAGAATTAGAAAAGAAGGGAACCATTTGGGCAAATAGAACGGTTTTAGTATTTTTGAATAATCTGGAGGAAAAGAAAGCTGTTGGTAAACTAAAAGAAAAAATAACATTTTATTATTACCCTATTGTTGCAAAAGAGGATTTTGTAAAGGAAGCATCTAAAAATTTTTTAGAAAAGTATTTTTCTGGTTCCTTAACAAGTTTTTTATCTGCATTTACAAAAAATAACAATTCTGTTTCAAAAGAAGAATTGTATCAATTACAGGAATGGATTGATAGTTTTGATAAATAGAATATTTGTTTCTGTCATGCAGCTTTCTATTGCTGGTAGTGTCAGTTGCAGTATATTTTTATTGGCAGAACGATTACTATTTCGTAATATGACAGCAAGATTTACAGTAAAATTGTATTTTTGGATATTACTTTCTTTTGTGCTTCCTTTTTTTTACATATTGGAAGTATATGATGGAAGTAATATATTGTTTGTGCAGGGCAATGGCATGATTGATATAGAAAGAAATTCTATGGCAGACACTTTTTTTACAATTATGAAACATACGCTGGTAATAGATATGTTACAAGGATTGTGGCTTATTGGAATGTTTTTGTATTTATATTGTATTTTTAAGCGTTTTATGAAATTAAAAAGCGTGTTGAAAAGAAATCGTTTTTCCATAGAAAATACAATATGGCAAGAAACATTATGTCGGATTTGCCAAAAAGAAAATAGAAAAACAATAGTATTGTTTGCTGCAACAAAATTACCACAGCCTTGTATTATGGGAATAAGGAAACATACGATATATATTCCTGCTATATTATTAAATCAATGCACTGAAAAAGAAATAGAACTGATATTATATCATGAAGTTACCCATAGTAAAAGAAAAGATATGCTGTTGAAAATAGTAATACACACGTTAAATTGTATAAACTGGTTCAATCCACTCTTTTATTATATCAAAAACAGCCTTTATGAATGGACGGAACTAGCTTGTGATGAAGAAATGACAACAGCTTTTTCGACAGAGCAAAAGAGAGAATATGTAAATACCACTCTGCACCTTTTTGCAGAAGATATGATACAAAACAGTCAATGGAATGTTTCAAGTTTCGGGGAAAGTGAAGCAGATAAATTAAATAGGAGAGTGAAAGCAGTTATGGAAAAGAAGAGTAATTATAAATGGGGCTATAAGTTATTGGCAATAGGATGTTTGGCAGTGGCTTTTGGTACTGGAACAAAAGTCGCAAAGGCAGCAGATACAACAGTAAATGACTTGTTTTCAAAACAAACAGAAATTGCATATATAGGGGAATATACATTTTATAAGGAAGGAGAACTAGATTTACTGGATTCCTATAATGATTATATGGAATTTGATGATATACAACTACAAAACGACATAGAAAATGGTACAGCAAATCAATTCTTATTTACAACAGAAGAAAATGTTACATATAGGCTGATTACACCTGAAGAAGTGATAGATATTACAAAAAATGATACAAATGTTAGTCCGAAACATGTACATACTTATAAAGATGGTAATGTTTCAAAACATACAAAATATAGTGATGGTTCTTGTAAAACAACCATATATGCAGCAAAATATTGTACAGGCTGTGATTATGTAATAAAAGGTGATGTTCTTAATGAACAGACAAATAAACCTTGTCCTCATTAAAGGGATATAACCAAAAGGGTTTTGATAATAAATGAATGCCCTTTGGGATTATTATATCAATCAATATAGGAAGGGGGAGAAAGTTGTATATATATCGAAGAAAGGAGGGAAAAAAGAAATACCTTATAAAAAGTAAAATTATTGTGGTAGCACGCAAGAAAAACTTCTATTTTTCATAAGGTATTTAAATTCATGGTAATACAAAAAATAATTTTATACAAGTTAAAAAATTATAAAGATTTATAAGATTAGTTATTTTTAATAAGTTGGGAGGAATTTAATTATGAAAAAAGCAGTATCACTAGCAATTCTTGCTTTAGTTAGTATATTATCTATTACTACAGTTTCTTTTAGTACATATGCCTATAATGAAGAAAATCAACTAGAAAATAATGTAAAGTTATTATTAAATGAGGAACAATTTTCTGATGAAGAATTCTACTATGAATTAAGTAAATTAAGTAAAGATGATATAATTCAGTTAGGGAATATAGTATCTATAGATAATAATTCAGATACTAATAATTTAATGCCACTAGCTACAGCTTTAGCAGTCAATGAAACTAAATTTACAGAAGATGATATAGTATCTTTAATAGAAGATACTACTAATAATATTGAATTTCGTAATGTATTAGTACAATTTTATGCATATAAAGTGGATACAGAAAAAAATTATAATGAAGAATTTAAAAAAATGCTATTAGATAATAGTGTTGATGATTCAATAAAGATTTCAATTGTATCAACTTTTAAATTTAATGATAAAGAGGACAATGAAATTTTAAAAGAACTAGTAATGGATGAAAATATTGAATTATCTAATATAGCTTTAAAAAGATTAAAAAATATAGATGAAAATACTGCAAAACAAATTTCATTTCAAATATTAGATAATTATGAAAATGAAGATTCTGAAAGAGTTAAAAATGCATTAAATGTTTATAGTGCTCTTTATGATGATGAAGATACGATAAATATGTTATCTGAAGAAGATTCGTTTCAAGATTTTTGTATTACATTATTAAATGATTCTAATTATTCAGAAACAGCAGCATTTGCACTTGGAAATTTATATGATTATGAAGCAGTGAAAAGTGTAATTACATCAGATGTAGATTTCTTAACAAAAGTTTGTGTAATTGATCAGAATTATTCTATTTTGTTAGATAAACTGTATGATGATATAAATGAAAATGACTTTAATATTATTTTAGATGCAATGGAAATTTTGCCTATAAATGAATTTTATGATCCAATTAAAGAGATAGTAGTGTCTGATACTATTGAAAATAATATGATTAAAGAAAAAGGAAATAAAATTTTAGAAGTTATACAAAGCGTTGGTGTTAGTGCAAATGAAAAATGGAATGATTAAGGAGGAAATAAATATGTTGAAAAAGTGTATTTCTATTTTTATGTTTCTAGTTTTATGTTTATCTATGAATGTTTTAGCATTTGCAGGAGATATGACAGGGTATGCGATATATAGAGATGGGGTTGCAGAATTAGAATGGCATGCAGGTATAATGTGGGGAAGCTCCACTACTTCAACAAACAAACCAGTTGTTCATCATCCAGGAACTAATGTAGTCAAATTTGATACTTGGAGAAATTTTATAGATGGAAATATATTTAAAGGATATTATGAATCAGATGATTCTCCAACTTTAAATGAAAGAGCTAGAATAGCAGGTTTAGCTAAGAAGTTAGCAAATGAAAATATTCCATATTGTTTTTATTATCAGTTAGAAACTGATTTGGATACCTTATCTTCTAATCCAAAAACAATAAAACCAGAAAATATAACTGCAATGAGATGTGATGG
>DVLQ01000152.1 GCA_018715395.1 Candidatus Coprocola pullicola
GACAAATTTTACTTAAAGTATTATTATTTTTACAGAAAGTAAAATTTGATGAGCAAACAAGGAGGTTTTGTTTATGTTATCGCTTGGAAGGAGTCCCGGAGAATATATCGTAATCAATGGAAACATTATAGTAGAAGTAGTATCTATTGACGGTTCTTTGCGTCTTGCCATTGACGCTCCAAAAGAGATTAGAATTGAACGGGGCGAAAATTATGAAAAAAACAACCCTGTGCCGGAATGTATCAAAAGGACAAGGCAAATGAGCGGAGCAAAGAAAAAAATAAAATGATTTTAGTCTGCAAAAGCAGATTGAAATAAATGTTACTTATTATTTATAGGGAGAGAAAGGATGCTCTCCGACAAATTTCAAGGAGGTAATTTTTATGATTATTCAACACAACATTTCAGCATTAAACTCTTACAACCAATTAAGCGGTAACAACAGTGCATTGGCAAAAAATCTGGAAAAGCTTTCTTCAGGTTACAAAATCAACAGAGCGGCTGACAACGCAGCAGGCTTGGCAATTTCTGAAAAAATGAGAGCGCAAATCACAGGTTTGGAAACTGCACAACAAAACTCTAAAGACGGTATTTCTTTAGTACAGACTGCTGAAGGTGCATTGACAGAAGTTCACTCTATGTTAAACAGAATGGTTGAACTGGCAACACAGGCTTCCAACGGCACATACAGCAATACAGACAGAGGCAAATTGCAGGACGAAATCGTTCAGCTTCAAGAAGAAATTGACAGAATCGCTGATTCTACAAACTTCAATGGCATTGACCTGTTAAATGGTAATCTGGGTGGATATCAATTGCCTGATACTACATTATCAAGCTTGGGACCTGCTGTAAAATCTGTGTCTATCAGCGGCGGTGACTTGGATGTTGGCTCTGGCGTTGAAATAACAATAGCAGCTGATGGTGGTGTTACAATAGACTTTGCCACAAATGCTCCAGCAGGTGGTAATGAAAAATGGCAATACTGGGATGATGCAACAGGCACATGGAGCGATACTCCAGTAAAAGTTGACCCTTCCAAGGGTGGTACTATTAAAGCTAGAGCAGTTATGGCTGATGATACAGCAAAATCTGAATTAGAAAAATGGGATGGCGTAGAAGTAGAAATTACTTTGGTTGCTGCACAAGACAAAACAGCATATGCGCAAGACATTGACTTGGCTGACCCTGGAAATCCAGTAGAAGTTACAACATCAGGCGGCAGCAAAGGATTGAATTTGCAGGTTGGCGATACAGCGGATGATTATAATAAACTGTTGGTAAACATCAGAGATATGCATGCTGACGCATTGGGTATTGGAAGCTTGAGCGTAGGCAGTGAAGAATCTGCAAGCGATGCAATTCAACAAATTAAATCTGCTATCGACATGGTATCTGACGTTCGTGCCGGTCTTGGCGCAACACAAAACAGACTTGACCATACATTGAATAACTTGGAAACAACAACAACAAACTTGACAGAATCTGAAAGCCGTATCAGAGATACAGACATGGCAGAAGAAATGATGGACTATACAAAGAACAACATTCTTGTTCAGTCTGCACAGGCTATGCTTGCACAGGCAAATCAGGTTCCTCAGGGCGTACTTCAGTTATTACAATAATTGATTGTATCAAAAAATTGAATTGTTTACAAAATACAATTTTCAAAAAAAAGCAGGCACATTGTGCCTGTTTTTTTTGGTAAGAGAGGATTAAAAACATGAAAAAAATTCAACAAATTAAACCTTCTTTTTACGACAAATTTCATTGTATTGGAGCAGACTGCAAAAAAAATTGTTGTCAAGAATGGAGCGTCATCATATATAAAGAAGAATTTAAAAAATTAAAAAAGAATATAAAATCGGAAAATTTAAAAAAGATTTTTTCGGAGGCATTTGTGCCAAATAAAGGGACAAGTTTGCAAAAAACAAATATGTATCATATCAAACTGACAGGAGAGAAACGATGTCCTTTTTTAGATGAAAAAGGACTTTGTATGCTTCAAAAAGAGTGTGGATATGATCTTTTGTTCCAAACTTGTAAGGTTTTTCCAAGAGAAGGATTATTATACTGCAATCAAAGGTGTGAGCTTTCTTTATCATTGGGCTGTGAAGAGGCAGTAAGGCTTTTATTGGAAGAAAAAGATGGTTTTTTGCTAGAAGTTTCTGAAGGAAAATTGGATTTGGGATTGATAAGAGGAAATATAATAGAATCTGCCTATATTACCAAAAAGCCTGTTTTACATTATTTTTATGATATCAAATCTCTTGTGATTGCTGTACTGCAAACCCGTAATTATACATTGGGACAGAGAATGGCACTGTTGGGGATTGCTTTAGAGAAGATATATCATATGGACAAAGAAAAAAATTTCAATAAAATTCCAAACTATATACAATGGTTTTTAAATGAAATCAGTCAAAAAAATTGCCAATATCATTCGTTTTTTGAAAAAAATAAAAGCAATCCTCATATTAAACTACTCAATACATTGCAAAAACATTATAAAATTGCAAGGAAATTTGACATAAAACAACAGTTGGAAAAAATAAATGTTTCTATAGAAGGTTATCTTAATGTAGAAAAAAATGAGATAAAATCAGAATTGGAATACAATCCATTAAAATATGAAAAATGTGTAGAAGAATTTGAACTGTTTTTGAAAAAAAATCCTCATGTGCTGGAAAATATCATTGTGTGTTGTGCATGGTATATTGGAATACCTTTTGCATATAACAAAAATATTTGGGAAAACTATTGTATTTTTGCAATGGTATACAGCGTCTATTATTTTGTATTGTCTATCTGTGTAAAGGAAGATACAACAAAAGAAGAATTGATAAAATATGTTGTGATGATATCACGAGAGGTACTGCATGGAAGCAAAAATTTGAAGACTTTAGAAGAAGAATTGGAAAAAAATGAGTCTGCTACATTGGCTCATATGATAAAATTGGTATTATAGAAAAAAGTTGTCCTTTTTGATGCACACTTTTTTGGTATAAGCATAGTATGTACTATAACCAAACAGAGAGGAGGACAACAAAATGTGTGGATGTAATTCTTGCGGATGTAGTCGCTGCAACAACTGCTGTAACTGCTGTGATTGGACAAGAGATAGTCGCTACATGGATATGTGGTATGACTATTGGAACACAAGAGGAACAGGCTGTGTAAGCAATACAAGAAATACAAGCTGTGGCTGTGGAAATACAGTTTATACAACAGGTTATGGAGATACTGCTGTTACAAACTGTGGCAGCAATGCTTATGCAGTAGGCTGCACATACGGATGTGGCTGTTAAGTAAAAAAATGCTATTTCTTATGATTACAAAAAAGGGCGGTCTTATGACCGCCTTTTTTCCATTATTACTTTAGTACCAAAGGCTGCGGAGCAGCCTTTCACAACCGCCCGCTCTGCGGGTGAGATGAAAGCTTAAGCAAAAAGCATCGTCCTTGTTGTAAAATAATGGTGTTCAAGCCTAAATATTTTACA
>DVLQ01000153.1 GCA_018715395.1 Candidatus Coprocola pullicola
TTCACTATATTTCTTGCAGTTGGCAGACCGCAATTGTATTATAGTGAAAAGGAGTTTTTACTTCTACCTCAACGCCAGAAGGCTTTTTTGAACCACGCGTCTAACGCGTGGTTTTCTCTATACAAAAAAGCAGTAAATCTTTTTCAAGACTTACTGCTTTCGATGCCGTTGATTACGGAGATATTTAAGTTTTATATGGTAAAGTAGCTATGCCCGAATATCCAAGACGGCTGTATCGGCATTAGGCTGTGCCTGAACTTGTGCATTGGCTTTCATCTCTGTACGTGCAGCAGCACTATAAGCCTTTGCATATACTTCTGTAGAAGTGTCAATCAACTTTGTTTCTGCTTCTGTCTGAATTTTAATCCAAGCACCACCACAGGTTTGTGCTGCAATCATTTCTCCATTAGGTGCATAAACTTCAGCGATAGAATAAAGCCCTCCCACATAGGCTTTCATAGAATAGCCTTCAAACAGTTTTGGTAAAAGTGTGCCATACCTGTTCGACGCTTTCTGAATATATGCCGCACTTTGTGCAATTGACCTAGAGCGATTTGGTGAAACAGTCTTTTTCACATGGGAAAAACTGTATTACACATAATCTTCTGACATATAGATACCTGCTTTGGCATATTTTTTTGCTTGTTCTTGAATCCCTAATATATAACGGTCAGTCATAGCATTTTCAGCCTTTTTTGAGTTGACATCTAAATTTGTGGCGTTTCTCCCAACTTAGTTGCCTCGCTGGTTCTTAATCCACCGATTTGCATTTTTACGCACCTTCTTTATTTTTGTACAAAAAACAATAAATAAGATTTACATAACAACATAATCCTTTTATATTATTATGGACTATTTTAGAAAAAAATTTATATTTTCATATATAAGATTAAAAATTACATCTGCATCTTAACTTTTCTCCAGTCTGTTGCCACTTCCATCGTGACGCCGTTGCCTAACGCCTCAAAATGCTTCTTGCCACAATGTATCTTCAACTGTTCTTTACTTCTTAAATCCATGAGACTGGTACTTCCCTTTGTTTCCAGAATGAAGTACAATTTTTCTTCTCCATTCTTGTTCAAATACACCGCCCAGTCCGGATTATAAGTACCGATTGGCGTATCCACCTGAAAACGGCTTGGTATCTTAAAGAACATTTTGACGTCGGGATCATTGTCTAGAGCAAGGGCAAACGGCTTTTCTATTAAACTACTGTCATATACTACATAATCATAGACACTATGTTCTACTTTAACAGCATTTTTATCCAAGTTTGCAATTAATTCTGCTGAGTCAAATATTTCCTGTACATAATATTCTTCACCATCCAGCTTGATATAACGGATACCGTCAATGGCCAACTGATGACGATAGAAATTGATTGTTTCTGTCACCTGCTCCAGAAATGCTTCCGGATTATTGAGGAAGTCCTCACAGCCACCACTACGAACCAATATTTCATTGACCGTTTTCGGCGTCAAGAGTGTTTCATCGCTGATTTGTGTGATAATATCCGGCAGTACATCATAAGCATATCCAATATCTAAGGAACGCATTTCCCTTTCTGTATGAGAAATACCTGATTTTTCAATATTGATATCCGCTGTCTGAGAAATCAGTCTTGCTTTATTAATTTTCGGCATACTTTGAATTGCTTTCACACAATTCTCTATCAACAGAGGTGTATCTATCTCTACACGATACGTTGTTTTTTGTTTGATTTTATTCCACAGCTCCATAAATTCCGGTGATAGTATGACCTGTTTATTGAGTTTTACCACAACATCACGAGAAGCGTCACGGATCGGCGGCTTTTTGTCTGCCTCCAGAATGATTTTTGTAAAACGATCTCTGGCCGCTTCATATTTCTTTGGCAAATCAAGAGTACCATTTTTCAAGGCGTTCTTCATGGTATCCTTTACTTTACCTGTGCTGGTAATATAACCTTTTTTCTCAAAGTGTTTCATCAGTTCTGCCGCTTCTTCATGGGTGACTGTATGTTCCTCTACCGTAGTGACAGTGCTTGTAATACCAACAATCGCCTCTGCCGCCTGTTCTGCGGTCACGCCGTTTTTGATTTGACGCATCACTTCTGTTACAGGATTGGGCGGTGCAGACAACTCACCTGATTCCAGAGCCGCTGTGATTTTTTCCTCTGTAGCCGTCATTTTTGGATCTGCCATCCATTGATCCATAGAGCCGTCTGTCATCCATGTTTTCACTAACTCATGGGCTTCCTCACTGGTAATTGTGTGCTCATAGGTCACTTCTTTCTCATAGGTGATCCCTGCAAACATATCCAGTTGTAATACACCAAATTTTACGCCTGTTTCCTCCTCCATTTCTTTTTGTAGTGTAGAGGCAAATTCTGCAAAGCTTTCATTTGCCATTACATGAAGGATATTGATGTTTTTGTCCTCAATACGTTCCCCGTCTTGATTGACACAAAGGCGAAGCCCACGTCCAACTTTTTGTCTGCAAGTAAAAGTAGACTTTTGCTCTATCAGTGTGCAAACCTGAAATACATTCGGATTGTCCCAGCCTTCTTTCAATGCGGAATGGGAGAATATAAAACGTAGCGGGCAGTCAAAACTTAACAGCCATTCTTTGTCCCTCATAATGGTGTTATAGGTATCATCGTCCGCCTGCGTATTTCCCTTCGTGTCTTTCAGCTTGCCCTTCTTATCCTGTGAAAAATAGCCGTTATGTATTTTGGAAACATCAGAAGAAAAGCGATTGAGGATAGGCTCATACTTTGGTTTTGCAATCAATTCTTTATAGCAGGCTTCAAACATTTCAGCGTATATTCCCGGCGTCCCGTCTTCATGACGGTATTTATCTACTTTGTCTATAAAAAATAATGACAATACTTTAATACCTTTTTCCGTGTAACGCAGTTCTTTATCCAAATGCGCTTCAATAGTTCTTTTGATCTGTGCCATTTTTATGACATTCTCGTCTATATCGCCGATCGCTTTTCCCAGCGCCACTTCCAGCGTATTGTCAAATTCAATGTGCTCCATTTCCGGCGTGCAGTCTATGCCGGAAACTGCATAGCCTTCGTATAAATCTCTTTCCCCGGAAAGTAGAAATAAATCATCATTTGGTTTTACAGTAACCGTCTTTCGCATAACAGTACCGCTTTTCCCTTTCACATCAATTTCTACCTTTGCCTTAAAACCATTGTCATTGGACACAGACAGTAATTTTACATATGCTTGATTAAAGCCGCCGGCTACTTGGTTAGAGGAGACGGAAATCTGCTTTACCAGTCCCATTTGATAGGCGTCTACCGGCGTCAGACGATATAACAGATTGATTTTCTCTTTGTGTGTTGCGGAATAACGGAACACACAAAGAGGGTTCAGTGAGGCAATAGCTTCTTTCGCCTTCGGTGTATTATCCACGCTTTGCGGCTCATCTATAATAACAATCGGTCTGGTATCTTGTATATACCGCATTGCCGTTTCGCCATTAAGTCTATCCTGTGCCTGATTGATAATATTTTCTGCCTTTTTGAAAGCGTCAATGTTGATGATCATAATCTCAATGTTGGCGCTTGTGGCAAACTGCCGTACATCCGACAGTTTGGCAGAATTGTAGATAAAATATCGGTTTGGCACACTGTCATACTGCAAGGCAAAGTGCTCTTTTGTAATTTCAAAGGATTTATAGACGCCTTCTCGAATTGCCACAGAAGGCACAACGATAATAAACTTCGTAAAGCCGTATTTTCTATGTAATTCAAATATGGTTTTGGTATAGACATAAGTTTTGCCCGTACCAGTTTCCATTTCAATGCAAAACTGCGGCGCATCGTCCTTCAGTTCTGTAATGGGCAGAAGATTGCGTTTCTGCACTGCTTGCATATTTTCTGCCAATGTATTTCGATCAATTCTTAAAACATTGCCAACACCAAAATCGTTCAAAGATACCTGTAAATCATTGGTGACAGAAAAGGTACTGTATGTGTTTTCCTGCCCCGCAAACAAATCTACTACCGCATTGACGGCATTGGTTTGGAAGTCTTGGTTTTTAAATTTTAGTTTCATTTCAACAATTTATAATTGATAATTTCAAATTGATAATGATCCATTACCAATGATCCATTATCAATTCTCCTCCTTTTTACTGAATTTTACATATGCTTTAAACATTCTGTTTCCAATTATTCTACCTGATGTGAAATAACCCACTTGCATAGATCAGCAAACCCTTTTTCTGCAGAAGCAATTTCCAGTATGATATCCGAAAGTTCTTTTTGTGTATAATTTAGTTCGGTTTTATTGAGCGCAAGGAATACCAGCATAGCATGGGCTCCAATTCGTTTATTGCCGTCTACAAAAGCATGATTTTTTACAAACCCAAAACCCCACCGGATAGATGGGTAAACATCCTTATCTGCAAAGCTTTGGAAAGGATTGCTCATTCTAAAAGCGCGACATCACCTATACCGCCTGTTTCGGTAATCAGCTGTGAGTGAAGCATTAAAATCTGTTCTTTTGATAAAATCATCATTTTGCCAGTACCTCATAGGCGTCGCGATTTTTTTCAATCAAACGTTTTGAAATTTCTAAAATATCTTCATTTTTAGCAACCTGTTCTTCCTCCGCAACGTTAAACTCAATAAGCAGATAGCGTGGCATATTATTCTTTAAAATAACAACAGCGCCATTTTCGTCCACCATACGTGCAACACGTGAAAATTTTTGATTTGCTTCTGTGAGGGAAACAAGAGCATCTGTATTGATATTCATAGGAAAATCTCCTTATTCCTAACTTCTTTTATTTTATCCAATATATAGGATAAATTCAACCTATTTTATGGCAGTCATTAATTATACCAACTTCAATTCCACGCCATGATCCTTTAGAATATAATGGGCATTTGCCATTGCCGTATCATCCACAAAACTTTCTCTCGAAACAATCAGCTTGGCAGGGGCATATTCTGCCATCTGTTCCACATCTTCCGGCTGCACATCCGGTGCAAGACAAATCAAAAGCAGGCAGTCATCGCCAATGGAATAGGCTGTTTTGCCGTTGATCTCTACAGCTGTGATAGAATAAGTTAAAGGAATGCCCAACTTCAGCATAATTTCGCAAACCATATCCAAATCGGAA
>DVLQ01000154.1 GCA_018715395.1 Candidatus Coprocola pullicola
TTTTCTTGGGAAAATTCTAATTTGCTTTTATTGCGGTATACCCACATAGGAATGGCGTTATTTTCCCATATTCCGTTTATTACAGCGCCTGTTGCTTGTCCTTTGAATAATAATACCTCTTGTTCCTGGTCATCGCTGAGAGAGTCTAAAAATCTGTATTGTGCAATAATAATACCGCCTCCCAGTTTAATTCCCTTTTCCGTTGGGGTAATTTTGGGCAATATACTATTGCCATTGCTGCTTCTTAATTCTCTTAAAAATGTTTCCAATTCCAACTTTCTTGTTACGGCAACATCTTGCGCCGTATTTTTGTAAAAATCCCATATAAAAAGCCCATTGGAAGTATCTGCTTGTAATATGGCATTGACACATTCCCTTGCCGTGCCTTCTGTACCCAATAATATTATTTTCCCTGAAATATCTTGATTTCTTTCCAATTCATCTAAAAGTGACTTCAACAATTTTTCGTCTTTTAATATTTCTTTTCCAAGTACAACGGTTTTTAACTGTCCCAAATAAACTTGTCGACTGCTGTAGGTATCTGCTTGTCTTATAGCGGAAGCAAGGGTATCTCCTGTAACAGCAATGGCTTTTTCCTTTGTTTGTTGTGTATTTTCTTCTTGGCTGCCTGTTGCAGAAAGCTGTGCCGGAGCTAATGTCAAAACATAACGCCCATCTTTTTGGTTTTTATCAATTCCCATTGTAATAATATAGCTTCTATCCTCCATTTCTCTGTTGTCCCAACAACCACAAAGCAAACAGACTGCCAAAAATATTATGCATTGTTTGAGCCATTTCATAGTTGTTTCCTCCTTTTTATGGTATCCAAAAGCAATAATACAACAGGTAGTATTAAAATATAAAATATACCGCCATATTGCTTTAATTTTTCCATCATATCATATGTTTGCGCCACATCTTGAGGAAACAATGCGATCAAAAAAACAATCACTACAATACCAATAAGCCACCTTCTGGCAGGTATTTTTTTACTTTTATCCGACTGCATACGTTCTAATATCACTGTTACAAAAAATAATCCGGCGCTCACAGAAGCAAATATAGACGCTACCCAAAACCACAGTAAAAAAATATCTTGTCTGTCTAAAAAAGAGCCGGGCAACTGCACAGAATCCATCATATTTAACACCGGAAACAGCTTGCTTACAACAGAATATTCTCCAAACACCGCTATGGTTAAAAGTGTGATGACTGTCAAAAAAAATCCAATCACAATACCCGCTGTCAATATACTTTTTTTTGCTTTTTTGGGTTTTTGCAAATATGGAAAAACCAAAAAAAGCAGTTCGACTCCCTGAAAAGAAAGTATAGTTTTCCATGCTCCTTGTGCCAATTCTGTAGCGCTATGGCTCATAACAGGCTGCAAATTGCTGTAATCCGCTGTAAAAAGCGCTAAAAGTAACAGCACTAAAAAAGGTACAAATACAAATACAAAAAGGATTTCACCTGTTCTGGCACGACATTCATATCCTTCTGCCGCCACATAAGCGCAAACGAAAAGCATGGCGGCGGCAGTGATTGCAATGGGAGTACGAAATAACATATATTTTCCTATCATTTCACAAAAAATACGTAATTCCAGTCCTGCCCCTATCATCAGCTTGATTGCCAATCCCAATGAGAGCAAAAGCCCAATGGGTCTGCAAAGCAATCTCTGAGAAAGCTCCACCACTGTTTTATCAGGATATCTTTGTCCTAATGTTGTAAAAAATAACGTAAACAATACCATAATACCACTGCCCAATAATACGGCAATCCAACCGTCATTTCCTGCTGAAATGGCCGTTTGTCTGGGTAATGTGACAACCGCTGTTCCAAACAAATCCAATATCAAAAGCACTTGCAACTGACGTATGGAAATTTTGTCATTTTCCGAAAACATTATTTTTCTCCTCCTTTTCCCCTTTGTCTGTAATAAGAATTAGAAAAAATAGTTCTTTTTTTCATAAACCATAATGGCAAACGGAATATACTATCTTCTAAGTCATTATAGTCATTGACAGACGCCGAACAAAAAGGATATAAAAAAGGAATCCGAAAGCTTTTTAAACTTGCCATGTGTATCAAAACCAATATCAATGCTAGCCAAAAACCATATAAACCTAATATTGCAGATAAAATCAATACAATATATTTTGTCAAGCGTAATCCTGAAACAAGTGATATATTTGGTATGACAAACGTACAAATACCTGTCAACGCAGAAATAATCACAACGCTAGGACTGACAATTCCTGCTTCTACGGCTGCTTGTCCTATAATAATTCCTCCTACAATACCGATTGTGGAGCTAACAGGAGAAGGCAGACGGATACCGGCTTCTCTCAGCAATTCAAACGCTAATTCCATAATCAATATTTCTCCTACTGCCGGAAACGGTATATTTTGCCGTGTCTGTGCTATTTTCAATGCCAAATTTGTAGGCAGCATGGAAGGATGAAATACTGTCAAGGCAATATATAATCCTGGTAATGCAACAGCTAAAAATCCGGCGCAATAGCGTATCAGTCTAATAAAACTCATAATTTCCCATCTGTCATAATAATCTTCTGCCGCTTGAAAAAATACATTTAATGTAGCCGGTATCATAACAACAAAAGGCGTATTGTCTACCACAATCACAATTCTTCCTTCCAATAATGCCGAAGAAGCTTTGTCAGGGCGTTCTGTCATTTGCAGCTGAGGAAAAGGCGAAAGCCATTGTTTTTCTAAAAGCTGTTCTACATAACCGCTGTCCAATATACCATCCAGATTAATTTTGTCCAGCTTATCCTCTACTTCCTTTAAAATTTCTTTTCTTACAATATCCTCCATATAAAGTATAGAAACATCTGTTCTACTTCTTGTGCCTATTTTTATTCTTTTTACTTTCAATTTTGTATCATGTATTCTTCTCCTTATTAATACAAGATTCCAAGCGCCAATCTCTGTAAAGGCGTCTTTGGGTCCTTGTACCACAACTTCTGTTTTTGCTTCCCCCACGCCACGAGAGGGAAATCCCTTTGTAGATGCTCTTAATGCAATGTCATTGCCGTCCATCAATAATACGGTATCTCCTGTCAATACACCGTCAAATACTTCCTGAAATGTTTTTACTTCTGTCATTTCGCCTATGGCAATCACTTCTTCATTGAGCCGTTTTAGCATTCCTTCTTTTTGGGAATCTATACGACTTCTATTCATGATATTGGTTAATATGGCGTCTTCTACAGTGGTATTTCTGATATTGTTATCTGCATAAAGCATATAAACAGCAATATCTTTTTTTTCACCTGTAAAAAAATGTCTTCTTACAATATCTCCGCAATCTTGAAAAGCCTCTTCTATAAAAGCAATATTTTCTTCTAAATTTTTTGAAATATACTCCAAATTCTCACCTGCTTTACATACTTTTTGATTATCTTTTGCCACATTTGAAAAAATATGTAACTTTTCATAAACTTTTATACAATATTTTCTTATATACAAGCATCTATGTGTTATTGGCATATACATAAGCCCATAATCTAGTCTGGCAACTGTACCCCTTTGTTAGCTACTGATGTGAAAAGACATTTCTGATGTGAAAAGACATTTCTGATTTGAATCTCATCTGGTTTTCTTTGTATTCATGGCTTAATTTCATCTTCATTACAATTTCTTAATTGATACGGTAATGCCTCCAATTACCTGTATAGCATTATTTTTATATGCCTTGGTATATTTGAGTTATATCTTTATCATCATATGTACGCTGTCTGGGCATTTCTCTAACTTTATGATGTTGGCTCCTTTTCATTTTCACTGTTTTTTAATATTTCTTCCACTATTTTCATTTTTTTGTAATAAAATATTCTTCTTCTGTGCTACAATACAGATGTTTACAATCCCACTTTGTATGCCACAAACTATATATATCCGTAATTTTTCTCATAACTTCTATCTCAATGCTTCTTAAAACCATACATCTAACCTATGATTTTCTTTATACAATCAAAATCATTAGTAAACTAGTGGTTTGAACAACCTCTAGAAAAGGTATTACGCGCTTATTGCCTAAAAGGAAATATTGAAGATTGGGCGTCGCATTACAATTACAGACAGCCACTAAAAGTGGTTGTCCATCTTGCCTTATTCTCCTCTGCTAGCCATAAACAAGTCCGTGTACTCTTATCTGCTACATCATCTTCTTTCAACTGATTTTTTATATATTCTTTTATTGCCTTTTTATTCCGTACTACTGTATCTGCAAAATATCCTCTCGCCCAAAAGTTTCTTCCCCTATATCTATATTTCAAATTAGCATGCCTATCAAATCTACTCTTAACCCTATCAACTGTGCTACACTCAGATATGGTGTTATACTGATTAGCATAATGGATATGGTCTGAACATGTTTGTGTTTCAATGATCTCACTCTTTTTTCTTCCTACAATTTTCTAATGATTTGTACTATATCTGCTTTTTATTCTTTGTATATGGCTTTTCTTCTATAATTTATGATATTGGCGTCTATATTTAAAATGTGCAGTACTTTTTATTTGATTTTTCATATAAAAAACCTCCTAATTTGTTTTAGTAATGTCATCGCTAACCTTTCATTCTAAAATTATAATTAGGAGATTTTATATACTAAACTACTTTATTTGCCTCTAGTAGAAATAGAGGTTTTGTTAAGCTAAATCATCCAATCAGGACCACCGGCTAAGCTGGTGGTTTGCTCTGCCTCTAAAAGGGGCTGTTACTTGTAGCACTTTGAAAGTTTGCTAAGCGTTCTACTTCACCAACTGCCAAGTGGCTATTTTTATTTGTTTGCTTTTACTTTTTCATCCATAAACCGATCACTTAAACTGATTTGATCTGCCATACAGTCTTCCTTTCACTGATTATTCACATATTTTTTTGTGTTTTTCCCAACTGTATCAACGTAATATCTTCTACAGCAAAATCTTCTATTTCCATATTTGTATTTTAAATTTGTATGTCTATCCCAAATACTTAGAGAACTTTTCCCTTTCAAATATACAACTATTTCTGACACACTGTATTTGGGCTGTATACCAATCAGCATATGTATATATGATCTGGACAACATTCTGCTCCTATCATTTCTATTGCTTTTCTTTCACATCATTGTCTAAGTATTTTCTCTATTTCAGCTTTCATTTTTCCATATATTATCAGTCCTCTATACTTTGTTGCGTTTACATCCCAACTTGTATAGGCTAAACGACCTCCTATGCTTTCTTGTGTTTTGGTAGATTCAAGATAATGATAGCATAGGGGGTTTTTATTGGTCTATCAATAAAAAAAGACAAGAATTTTTATTCTTGTCTTTTTTATTAAAGGTTATTTTTTATATTGTACTCTTTTCCATTCATTTTTTATTATCAGCTTACACTACCCAGTACACAAGTATTATCAAATGTAAACAACAACAAATCATGGTTCAATGTATTTTCCAAAAGGCTGTTTTCAACATTGTCTAATGCCAATTCTGCTTGCTCCAAATCCAACTGTGTGATATTGCCTACTTGATAATTGACTTGTGCTTTTTCATGATCAGACTTTGCCTTTGCTAAATCTGTTTCCAAGTTTTTACGAGCAGACTCTAACTGCTGTATCTGTATATAAGCTTCTCGAATACTTTTTTCTTTGTCCTCTTTTGCAGTTTTATAATCTCTGGCAGTATTGGCTGCTTCTAATTCTGCTGTTCTATATTCGGAACCTGTGGAAGAATCTGAAATTGTTTTAGAAGAAAATTCTGCATTTTCTACAGCAATTTGCTGCATCTGCAAAGATTGATCTGTAGAAAGCTTTCTGCTAACATATGTGTCAATACTCATATTCATTTCTAGGGGAGCATATTCTACATTATTTACAATTTCATATCTGTCTTCAGCTGGTAAGCCCAACAAATTATTTAATGCAATATAAGCATTATCAATATTCATTTCCAACTGTTTGATTTGTTCTGCCATTTGCTGTGTTTCTCTGCTAAGGTCTTGTAAATCTTTATCACTCATCATTCCCACATCATTTTTGAGTGTTCCCTGTGCCAAAAGTTGTTTTTGTATTTTATAATTTTTTTGCAATAAATCTAATTTGTTTTGATTTAATTCTATTGCAGAAAAAGAATTTTTCACAGCCGCTTCAATACCAATTTTAGTCACTTCTTCTCTAATTTTAGAAGTACGATAGCTTGCATCTAAAGAATGAATACTGCTCAAATAAGCTAGTCTTTGTGCGCTAACTACCACCAGTTCTGTACTATCTCCCGGACGCACACCGCCATCAAATATGGCATCTCTGTTTTTCAATGTTACATCAATTTGGTCTGCAATTTGTTTTAAAGAAGAATCCTTTTTAATTGCCATCTCTACAGCAGTATCATAATCCAATGATTGTATATCCAACACTTTGTCTTTTGATTCTGCCGCTAAAGCTGCTGTAGAAAAAAGACTCATGCACAAAACCCCGGATATGATTTTTGAAATCAAACGTCTTTTTTTCATTTCTTCCATCATCCTTTATTTTTTAAAATCAAATTTAATATCTTCAATAGTATCGCCCGAGCCATCGTTTACACGCATCTGGAATTCTAATGTTCCTGTTGAATAATCATGGTCTATACCATCAAAAAGTATATAGCCTTCTTTTTCTTCATCTTCATTGATTTTATTACTCCATTCATCCGACCAACGACCGCCGCCGCTGACTGAAACATCATATGTTGTATCATCTAATGTCAATTTTGCCTCCAAAGGCATTACACTGACACGGTCAATATCTGTATTTTCAACTTTTAAATAAGCCCTGGTTCTTTTTACGCCTGCACCATCTTCATCGTCCATCATAATTGATTTTAATGTAATCTCATACCCATCTTTATAAATTGTCACAGGCAGCTTATCATATACTACATAGTTTGGATCATCTGTCTTATCTACATAAACAATTTTTTCTACTTCTTTTTCTACCACTTTTTCCACCACTTCAGGTTCCGGAGAAATGATATTCACCCTTCTTGTCACTGCATCAAAACCAATTTCACACCCTAAATTTTCAGCAACAAAACGTGTTGGTACATAAATATATCCATTATAATTTAATACCGGTTGATCACTTGGAGATGTCACCACTTTATCATCAATTTGAAACATAGCGTCATGCATCAAATATGCTTCCACTTTTTTATAAGCATTTGCCAGAACAGGGGTTGTTCCCATTGCCAATACTCCCACAGTAAAACCAATAATACTTGCTTTCCAAGCTTTCATTTTACTTCCTCCCTTCTATTTCATTATACCATAATACGAATTTCTTTTACTATAGTCTTCAACAACTTGTAATTTTATCTTTAGAAATTTTTAACAAATTTGATTTATTCTCCTTCTTGTAAAAAAGGCGGTGACATTTGTCACCGCCTCCAACCTCTTACGAGATTATATTCTTTTTTTACAATGAACTACTTTCAATTAGTTCAATGTTGCTGTATTTGTTGTAGCATCCCAAGCAATCTGGTTGTCGGAAAGACCTAAAGCATATCCAAGATCTCTAAGTGGTAAGAATACACGACCATCTTTGTTTTCTGGAGCTGCATTAAGAGCTGTACCAACACCGTTCATGTTAAGAACTTTGCTACCAACTGTCATAGAGAAGATTCTGGAACCAAAGCTAATTGTACAAGTCTTTGTAGCATCGTCCCATCTTACTACTGCAATGCCGTTAAGAGCTTCAACAACTGCTCTAACTGGAAGCATTGTATAACCGTCAGCGTTGATGTATGCAGGAGGGCAAGCGCCGCCTTCCATTTCGCTCAATTTGATTTCTTTTGTTCCCGCATAGATTACGTCAGAACCAACTGGTACAGTAATCTTTGTTGTGAATGTAGAATCGTCTTGGTCACGACCTGCTGTTACAATTTTTACAAAGTCTGTCATAACAGTTACTTTTTCTGTTTCGAAGAAGTTGTTGTAGTCGTCGCCATCTTTGTTATAGTTGTTCATGAAGAATTCGTTCTTTGTATCGCCCATTACTTTCAATTTGTAATCACCAGCTGCAAGACTTCTGTCCATGTACAGTGACAATCCGGAAATCTTGATTTCTGCAGGTGTTTTGGAGCTTCTGCTGTCAACTTGGATCTTCAATAAACCGCCGTCAACTTCAATATTGTCGCCATCCAATTTAGCAAGGCTCATATCGCCGTTTACAACTTCAGCTTTTGCGCCGTCTTCAAAGTCCATTTTTTCGCCTTCAAGAGTGATAATATCATCTTTAGCCCATAAACCTGCTTCTGGCTCTACCAATGTGATATCAGCGATATTTGTATTTCTATAGTCAATGATCAATTCATTTACATCTGTTTTTACTTCGATAGGAGCTTTCACTGTTGCAACTGTTGCAGAAATTTCTTGGTTGCCAACGCCTGCGCCGCTCAATGTCATTACAACGTCGCCTGTGAATGCTGCATCAGCAGATACATGTACGCTGAATTCGATTTTTCTCTTCTTGTCTTTGTTTGTACCTGCAGCATCTGGCAAATCTTTACCGTTGATAGTAATCTTGTCGCCATTGTCGTTTACTTCCATAGCTGCTTTCACGTCTGATGCACTACCGTCAAAGTTGTATACTTTGAAATCTTCTACAAAGTTGTCAATATCATTTGTTACCTGTGGGCTGTCACTGCCATCGTATGCAAATTCAACGCCGTCTGGCAATGTGATTTCCATTTTTCTGTTGTCGATGAAAGAGTTAGCAACTGTTTCTTCGATTGTTACTTTCAATGTCTGGTTGTCGTTTCTGTTGCTAGCTTTTGTACCAGCATAGATTACAGGCAGATCTTTGTCTTCTGCAGTCATTTTTACGCCGTAATCTTCATAAGTACCGATTGTGATTGTCTGTTTTGTTGTACCAGCACCGCTTACTGTAATAGTAGCTTCATCGCCAAAGTCAGCGCCGTCTTCTACAACTCTAAGACCTTCAATTCTGTATTGAACTGCTCTTGTGCTGGCTTTATCTGTATCTGGAATTTTGATGTAGATTTCATCAGCTTCATCCTTAGGATTGAATGCTACATAGCTGTTGTTGCCGTCTTTCTGATATACTTCTAATGTTTTAGACAATTCGCCGTCTACACCTGTGATTCTTGTTACTGTTACACCTTTATCTGTATCAGCTTTGAATTTAAAGTCGCCGCCCATACGTAAGGAGATGTATTTGCCTGGTTCTAATGTGCCAGGTACCAATTCTTCTAAGAAGATGTTTTTGATTTCATCATCGTCATAGAAGTTCTGTACTTTTTCAATGCTTAATTCTGTGTCGCCGTCAGCTGTTTGTGCAAATGTTTTGCCTTCGCTTGTAAATTCGGAGTCAAGAGAATCAATAGATACGCTTGCAACACCGCCTGTTGTTCTTACAAACAGCGGAATCTGAAGTACATCGCCGTCTTTGAATTTGTAACCTTCTGTAGTTACAACAATTCTTGTGTCAGATTTCTTTGTAATAGTTACATTCAATGTAGTGCCGTCTACGCCTGTATATGCGTCAGCTACTGCTGTGCCGCTGCCTTTGTATGCTGCTTCCCAACCTGCTGTATCTTTAGCAAACTGTACATAATCGCCTGTATACAGTTCTGTGTCAATCTTTTCAACTCTGCCTGCTGCATCTGTTACAGTCATAGCGCTTACATCAATTAATTTTTTCATATAAGCCACGCCTGCTGCATCTGCTGCTGCTACTGCAGAATCCAATGCTGCTTTGGCTTCTTCTGCCGCTGTGCCTGGAGTCATTCCGCTCAATGCTGCATTTGCTGAGTCTAATACAGATTGTGCTGCGGATACTTCTGCAACTGCGCTGTTGTATGCTGCTTCTGCATCTGCTGCTGCTGAAATTAAATCATCTGCATTGATGATGTTGCCTGCTGTATCAAAAGCACCCAAATCTGTTAATTTTGTATGAACGCCTTCTAATAATGTTACAGCGCTGTTGTATGCTTCTTCTGCTGCTGTAGCTGCTGCTGTTTTTTGGAAGTTATCTGCCTTAGTTGTATACAATGTTCCTAAAGTAGCTGCGGATACTTGTAATTGTGTGCCACTGAAATCATCGCTAGCTGCTGCACTGATAGCAGCAGTAGTATAATCCTGTGTAGCACCTGAACTTGTGAAGTCATTGCTAGCAGTAGCCATACCCTGTGCACTTAATTCCCAGTTTACAAATTCGTTACCACTTACATAAGCACCGCCCAAAACAGTAGTATTGCTGAAATCCTCAAAAGCAACTGTCATTGCTGCTGCTGTACCGCTTTCATATACTAAAGAAGTATTTGTGCTAGTACCGCCTAAAGCAGAAACGCTTTCTAAGTTTGCTGTTTCACTGCCGTAAACAGTTGTTAATGCAGCTTGATAGTTTGCAGAAGCAACACCGCTAGCTGAATCATCTAAAATTGCATTTACTGCAGAAACAGTTGCTGCTGCAGAATCTGCCAATGCTTGTGCTTCGTCCCATGCTATTTTTGCTGTTTCTTGAGCTGTTGTTTTTTCAGCCAATGCTTTTTCAGCGTCCTCTACAGCTTTTACTGCTGCATCATATGCTGGGTCAACAGCCGCTTTGTAAGCGTCATATGCTGTTTTTACATTGCCGATTTCTGTTTTATAAGCGTCTTCCAACTGTGTTACTGTACCGTCTGTTGTACCGCCGCCGCTTGTAGAACTATCTGCTGTTGTTAATTTAATGCCGTCTGTGCCTTTCATGTACTGGTCTGTTTCGATGTACAATTTGTCACCGTCAGCAATTGTTTCTAACCATTCAGCATTTTCAAGTACCAATTCAAATTCTTGTTTGTCATAGTTGAAGTTGCTTGTTGCTTCTAACTGAATGTATGGTACTTCTCTGTGTGTTACAGATGGATCTGTTTCTCCTGCTGGATAAAATTCTGTATCAGCTGTTACTCTGATATTAGAGTGGGATGTTCTTAAGTCACTTGCTGCAAATGCTGTTGCAGGCACCATGCTTAATGCCATAGATGCTGCTAATGCAAATGAGATAAACTTTTTCATTATATGTTTCCTCCTTTTAAATCTTAAACAAAATCTTGATTTTATTCTGTGTAGAGTATTTGGCTTTTTTAGCCCCTCTCAAAGGGTGTCCCCTTGATACGAGTTGAATTATAGCATTGATGTTTTTTCTCGTCAACACTTTTGCCTTAAGTGTAACAGTACTGTAATATTTCCTTTCCTTGGCAGTTCTTTTTCTGCCCAAAGCCCTTGTACTGCCTACTCTTTTTCATACTCTCAAGTAGGTGTTGCCCCTTTGTTGAACTCATTATACAACACCCTTTTACTTTTTTGCAATCCCTTTTGTCATCTTGTAATATAACTGTAAACTCCCTGTAATCTTTGTGTATTTTCTTCTCGTTTTTTCCTTAATTAATGTCTTTTTATGCTCAGACGTCTTTTTTTCCTTTTTTCATTGAAAAATGGCTTTTACTTCTCTTTTTTATTTTTTGCAACAAAAAAAACACAATCCTACTTTCATTCTGTTCTCACACTACCAATGAACCTCTCTATATTTTAGCCAAAATATCCCCCAATCCAATATTCCTCTCCCTCCTAGACAAAATTCATCCCCTCAATAAAAATCCTATATTGCAATATCTTTTCCAATCCACATCACTACGGCACTCTAATCAATTCATTCATTATTGTTCTCAATCATCTTTTTTCTTTCAGCAACAGCTTTTTACTCCTCTTTTTTATTTTTTGCAACAAAAAAAACACAATCCTACTTTCATTCTGTTCTCACACTACCAATGAACCTCTCTATATTTTAACCAAAATATCCCCCAATCCAATATTCCTCTCCAACCCCCTAGACAAAATTCATCCCCTCAATAAAAATCCCATATTGTAATACCTTCTCTCAAAACAAATTTTATACCAAAAAATAGAGCCAAACTCAAAAAAGCCCATTTGGGCTTTTTCGACACACTGAATAGAATACTATTTTCCATTCTGTTTTTTTCAAATACTTTTATTCACTGTTCCATTTGTTTTCCCAAAAATCCTGCCGCCGACTGCGCCAGCTTACCTTCTATCTCTCCCATCTTTTTGTCGGGAGATAAAAATATAATCGCTCCCATAGCGTCCCCTTCTGATATAATAGGCGCTATCAACTGATAATTATATCCCTCTCCTTCTTCGTCCGCCAGCATAGGCACATATGTGTTTTCCTTTCTGTCTGCCACCACAGTAGCTCTTTGATTAATGCATTGTTCCAGCTCTCCGCTGATGTGTTTTTCAAAAAATTCTTTTTTGCTTCCTCCTGACACTGCAATAATCTGATCTTTATCCACAATGCAAGTCAAATGTCCTGCCGTCTGCGCTAATGATTCTGCATATTCCTTTGCAAATGTTCCCAACTCTCCAATAGGAGAATACTTTTTTAATATGATTTCGCCTTCTCTATCCGTAAAAATTTCAAGAGGGTCTCCCTCTCTGATTCTCAATGTTCTTCTAATCTCTTTTGGTATCACCACACGACCCAAGTCGTCCCCCGGTGTCAAGTAAGGACAAAAATTAAATTACTTTTTTTCGGTTTTTATCCAGCAGGTATTTCAGCATATCATCAAATTTCCATAGAATCTCTATGTCATTTTTTGAGTACACTTTCACCCTTTCAATAGCGTGATACATTTGAACTATGAAATCTTTTTCTTTCATATTTTTATAATCTGCATATTTACACAATTTGTCCAACAGTTCTGTTTCTAACACTTTTTCTTCTTGTATGCTTGTCAGTTCCTGTTTTGTGCTTAACAGATTTTTTTCCACATCTTCCTGTTTTTGAATTAATTCCATTTTCTGTGCTGTAAATTGTTCATAGCTTATTTTTTTGGAGCGATATTCTTCATACTGTAATACCCTTAAATTGGAAAAGGATTGTTTTTTTTGTTTATAATATTGTATTTTCTTTTCCAACTCTTCTATATGATTATTGTTTGAATCCATTTGTTTGTCTTTTAAGCTTTCAATATTTTTATTTATGAGTGAGAGCTGCTTTTTATATACTTCAAATAAAACCCTCTCCATTGCTTCTTTATCAAATTTATTTTCCACACAATTTCCTGTATGCAAATATTTACCAGATTGACAGTAAAAATATGGATTTTTACCGTTTGAAACCAGCATTTTCTTTCCACAGTATCCACAAAAATAAACTTTATCATTTGTTGCTCTTTTTTCTTTTTTTTCTGTATTTTTATATACAGTTCGCTTCCTTCTTTTTTTCAAAATACTTTGAACAGCCTCAAATTCCTCTTTTGTTACAATATTCATATGGGTATTTTCGTGAATAATCCATTGTTCTTTCGGAATTTTGGTACAGCTTTTAGCTCGAATTTGTGAATTCTCCACTGTATGGTTTGTAGACATTCCTAAATATTGATAGTCATGGAGTATTTTAATAATCGCATTTTTTGTCCAAATCATTCTTTGGTCTTTTAAATTTTCTCTTGTCTTATATTTCTTATATATAATTGGCGGTTCTATATTTTCTGAATTTAACTCCTTGGCAATATCTGTCGTCTTTTTTCCTGCCAACGTCAGTTGGAAAATACGCTTTACGATAGGAGCTGTATTTTTATCAGGTACTAATTGATGTTTTGATATTTTTTTATACCCATAAGGTGTATCTGTTATATAGTTCCCTCTTTTCATACGGATACGCATTCCATCTTTCACCTTTATAGACAGCTCTTTGCTATAATAATCATGCATTAAAGTTGTCAATGCAATATCCATTCCACCAATATGTCTTATACTGTCATAATTGTCATTCACAGAAATAAACCGTATTCCTAAAAATGGAAAAATATGTTCCAAATAATCTCCAACTTCAATATAATCTCGTCCTAACCGTGATAAATCTTTTACTATGATACAGTTTATTTTCCCTTTTTTCACCAAATCCAACATTTTTTGAAACCCAGGACGCTCAAAATTTGTTCCTGTATATCCATCATCAGAAAATTCTAAATAAGATAAAGCAGCAAATTCATTATGTTCCTTTATAAATCTTGTTATAATCGCCCTTTGGCTTTTAATGCTATTGCTTTCTTGTTTATTTCCATCTTCTTCTAAGGATAACCTAAGATATATTGCAATTTTTTCATCCATCATTTCTATTCCTCCATGACAGTGCATATCTCTGATAAATTTTCCCAAACATCATCATATACAAATGTAATGGTTATAGTATTATCAGAATGTACTTTAATTTCGGAAATAAAAGCATCTACCATTTCTTTTGTCAGTTCAGCAGCATTATAAAATTTTTGAATAGAGGAAAAAATCTGTTGTTTTCGTTCTGTATTAGATTGTTCTTTTATGATATTTTCATATGCTATGTTTTCCCCCTCTAATCGGCTTATTTTCTGCTGTGTATCCTGTTTCACAGCAATATACTCTTCATTAGAAAGTATTCCATCCTTCATATCTGTATAGGCGGTTAAAAGTAACTGTTTCAGTTTTTTTATTTCTTTATCTACATCTCTATTATGATACTTTGTATAGATATCATCAATACTTTGTTTCTCTTTTTCCATTTTCTCCTTTACTATTCTCTCTTTATCTAAAAAAGTCTGTATATGTCCCTTTATAGATGAAAGTATTGAGTCATCCAGCTGCTTCATAGGAATACTTTTTCGATGACATCTTGATACTCCGTAACTACTGTGAGTTGGACAAATATAAGTAAACCATACTTTATCTTTTCTACTTCCAATATTTCTATAAATTTTCATAATGCAGCCACATTCAGCACAAAGCAATTTGTTTCCATAAAGACTCTTCTTTTTTGGTAAAAAATCATATTTATTCCATGTACTTTTTACTTTTTCTTTTCTCTCGTTATTCATCTCCTTCACTTTTTGGAACAATTCTTCTGAAATAATAGGAGTATGTGTATTATAAACTACATCCCATTCACTTTCAGCCACCTTATGGTTTGGAATACCTTTATAATAACTGGAGCTTTGTTTTCCCTGCGCTGTATGCCCTAAATATACAATATTATTTAAAATAATTGTTATCATATGTCTTCCCCATAATATATCCAAGCCTTTTTTCTGAAGATTGGTCTTTATTCCATTTTCAAAACGATATCTGCTGGGAGAGGAAATATCCGCTGAATTTAATTCCTTTGCAATAGCAGTATAACTTTTTCCTTCTGCTCTCCATTCAAATATTTGCTGCACAATGGGAGCAGTCTTTGAATCAACAATCAGATGATTTTTATTTTCTGGATTTTTTAAATAGCCATAAGGTGCATAACTGCCAATATATTCTCCTCTCAGACGTTTTTCCTTCAACACTGTTACAAGTTTTTTAGAAATATCCCTTGCATACATATCATTAAAAATGTTCTTAATTGCCATATGCATTCCCACTGAAGGATTTATATAATCAGAATCAAAATTGTCATTTACTGCAATAAAACGCACACCTAAAAAGGGACATACTTTTTCTATAAAATTGCCTACTTCAATATAGTTCCTTCCAAGTCTTGATAAATCCTTTGTAACGACACAATTTACACTGCCAGCTTGTATATCATCTATCATTTTTTTAAATTCATCTCGCATAAAGTTTGTTCCACTAAATCCGTTATCAATATATATTTTAAAGACTTGTAATTCACTGTGATTCGCAACATATTCTTTTAATAATAAAATCTGGTTTTCTATGGAATAGCTATCCCCTTTTAAATTATCTTCCCTAGATAATCGAACATACAATGCAGTTGAAAATATTTGTTTTTTTAAAACAATACCTGGTTCTTTCTTTTTTCTTGATACTCTAGCCATTATACCGCCTCCTCTGAAACTGATGATTTATGATTCTCTATAAATTCTAATAAATGAGAAAGCTGATCCTTTTGTCGAAACACAACTTCTATTTCTTCATTTTCAAATACATAAATCTTTTCTATCAGATTGGTAATTACTTTTCTATCAAGTTCTTTTATATTGGCATATTTACGAAACTGTGCCAACCAGCTTTGCTGATTGCTCAATCCTTGTATAATAGCGTTTTTTGTCTCTTGGTATTTTTTAATTGCGCTTTGTGCCTGTTGGATTCTAGTAGAAAATTCTTCTTTAAACATATAGAATTCTGTTTCATCTATCATTCCTTCTTTCAGGTCTGTATAGATATCCAGTGTTAATTTGTTATTTTTTTCAATTAAAGCACGTTGAAATCTAATATTCGATTCTATTTTTTCAATTTCTCTCTTTTCCCAAGACAATGCTTCTATATCCTGCATTGTTTTTTCAATATTAAGAATAACACTGATTTGAGCTTGAATTGTTGCCAATACTGCTTTATTCAGCATTTCTTCTTTGATTTTATGTGAAGTGCATAATTTTTTGTCTTTTTTATGTGTGGAGCATATATAGTAAGTATAGATTTTATCCTTTGCTTTCACTACTTTTCTTGTTATCGTCCCACCACAATCGGCACAAAAAATTTTCCCAGAATATAGATATACGCCATATTCTTTTTTAGCTGCTCGTGTATCTTCTTCTAAAAGCTGCTGCACAAGGTCAAATTGCGGGCGTGCTATAATTGGTTCATGGGTTCCTTCCACTCTAACCCAGTCCTCTTTTTCTTTTGTAATCCTTTTTTTCACTTTATAGTTTGGTGTAGTTACCTTGCCTTGTACCAATACCCCAGTATATATTTCGTTTTTTAAAATACGCCTTACTGTATTATGGCTCCATTTTGCCTGTACTCCAGTCTTAAAGCTACTTTGAAAACGGCTTCCTATTGATTTTTTATATTCCATAGGAGAAAGAATTCCAAGCGCATTTAGCCTTTTCGCTATGGCATCGGCACTGAATCCACTAATCTTCCATTTAAAAATATCTTGTATAATTTTGGCAGCGTCATTATCTACTTCTAATTTGTGCTTATTTTGAGAAGAACGTAAATAGCCATAGACGGGAAAACTGCCTATAAAATCTCCTTCTTTTCTCATAATTTCTAAATTAGAACGCGTTTTCATAGAGATATCCTTGCTATAAGAATCATTCATTAGATTTTGAATGGGTAAAACAATATTCCATTCATTTGTTATACTGTCATAAGAATCATTCACAGAAATAAATCTGATTCCTAACTGCGGAAATATCTTTTCAATATATCTTCCAACCTCCACATAGTCCCTGCCAAATCGAGATAGGTCTTTTACTATAATACAATTGATTATGCCGCTTCTTACAGCTTCCATCATAGCTTGAAACCCTGGACGTTCAAAATTTGTTCCTGTATATCCGTCATCGCTGTATTCTTTTATTACCATGATATCCGGCTTATTTTTAACAAAATTATAAAGCATCTGTTTTTGGTTGCTGATACTATTACTTTCAGATTTCTTTAAAATAGAAAAGTCGCCATCTTCATCAGATAATCTAACATAAATGGCGGCTTGAAATAGCTTATTTTTCATTTTTTGCATATTAATACCACTCCTGTTATTTTTAGTTATAAAACCGAAAACAACCAGAGTTTCACTTTTGTCCTTTTTTATACTAGCATAGCGAATGGTAAAAATCCAGTCATTTTTTTTAAAAAATTTTGGAAATTTTCATTGACTTTACAGCTTTTATATTGCTGTAATCAAATTTTTAAAGCACTCCTCTAAAGATTGTCCGTTTTCAGAATATTTTACATTTACTACCACATCTCCAACTTTAAAGCAATATGGATTTTTGATTTGATTTATAAAAGATAATATCCTTTCTTCCCTTGGTAAATGTTCATCAATTTCAATATTTCTGATATCTACCAAATCATTTTTTATTACTTTTCTTTCTGTCATAATTTACCACCTCTTTAATAGTAGTATTTCATATTTTTAGAAATAAATACTATTTATTTCTAAAAATCCATTTTGTTAACATATTGCACTACTCCACTGCAAGTATATAAAAATGTTATATATTTCAGACTGCTTTGATATGCACATAATACCAATTATCCAACATCTATCCTCCTTTTAGCGGGTAAATTCGTATTCCCCTGCTGCACACGGGCTAATTTTTTACAAAATCAGAAGTTTTCCAAATGAAAAGGTCATCGCATACTTTATATCAATAAAAGTATTTTTATCAAGATTTTTTCGCTACGGATAGTATCCCTTATGGCGGATCTCATAAAATGGCTCACTTTTCATATTTGTATCTGAAATATATCCTATTCATTTTTCAAAGAACATAAGCATATTCGCTTAAAAAGAATGTGTCCAAATAAAAAAACTTTTCTATTTTTTAGAGCTTTTTATTTATATTTTTA
>DVLQ01000155.1 GCA_018715395.1 Candidatus Coprocola pullicola
CAGGGATTATTGCAGAAAATACTATGCAAATGTTAGATACCCCTTATGTGATAGTATCGGCGCACCCCACGGCAAGAACGGGAAAGGGATTAAAAGGTATTGCAGACCATGCCTCTTGGCAAGGAAGGGTGTATTTTTGGAAGGAAAAAAGCAAAACTGGTGAAAATCCTTATCACTATCCTGATTTTGTGAAAACGACAGGATATGGAAAAGGAGAAGGATTGAAGGGATATAACTGCTCTCATGTATTTTCTGCTTTTATACCGGGCGTTTCAAAAAGAGAATATACAGACAAACAATTAAAAGAGATGACAGAAAAAACATTTACATACAAAGGTAAAACCTATACTCCCTATGACGCCACTCAGTATATGAGAAAGTTAGAAAGAGATATGCGAAAACTCAAAAGAAACATGATAGGCTATCAAGCTATGGGAGGGGCAGAGGGGGAAAAAGCTTTTGAAAACGCAGCTATCAAACTGCAGATGAAAAGCAGAGCGTATCACAGCTTTTCTAAGGTGTCAAAACTCAAAAAAAGACAATCTTCTGCACAAGTATATGGTTTTGATAGAAGTTTGGCGGCAAAGGCAAAAAAATATTATGCTCCAAAAGGTTATCAATATAAAAAAGACGGCGTTATAAAAGTGACAGAGGATTGGAAAGAAAAAGGCAAGGTGACAATACCTAAAAAATACAAGCCCTTTTCTGTAATAGAAAGTCAAACAGAATATAAAGACGGTACCATACAAATAGACAGAACTTTATACGATAAAAAAGGATTGCTGAAAAAACAAATCCATTCAGGAAATCATAAAAAACCAAAACAACATAAATTTGGAGAAAATGCAGATGAAGCATATCATGCTCATGACTATCAGTGGAATGAAGATGGAACTTTAAAAAATAGAGTCAGCAGAGCTTGGAATGAAAAAGAAAGAAAAGAACATAAAGACTTATTGGAGGGAATGTAAATGACCATAAAAAAATTAAAAGAAATTTTAGAGTGCAATGAACCTGTATTTCACTATAACGGCAAGCAATACGGCATTTGTTTTGTAGGAGGAAAATTTATTGCAGGTGAGGTGGGAGAAGAAGACAGCGACGAAAGCTTTTATACAGTGGAAGAATTGTTAGAAAATTGGAAAATAGAGGGCGTTGCTTTTGGTGATATTGTAAAAGACTTGCAATGGTAAAAGAAATTACAGAGCAATGAATAATCTTTTTTGCCGACGGGCGTAAAATGGAAAGGAGAAAACACATGGAGATAACAAACACACAAAACATGGAAACAACAAACACACAAAACATGGAACACACTGCACAAGAGCAGGAACAGACACAAAAACCGGAGCAAGAAAAACGCTTTACACAAGAGGAACTGGAGGAAAAAATCAGAAAGCGTTTGGAAAGAGAAAGAAAAAAATATCCTTCTGAAGAATCTTTAGCAGAATTTCAGAAATGGAAAGAAAGTCAGCAGACAGAACAGCAAAAGTGGCAAAATTTACAAAAAGAAAAAGAAGATATACAAAAGCAGTTTGAACAGTTACAACAAGAGGCGGAAACTTTGAAAAGAGAACGTTATTTACTTTCAAAAGGAATCAGTATAGAAGATGTGGACTACTACGCCTTTAAAATCGGAAAACAAATGAAAGATGAGGATGATTTTGAAACGGTAGCAAACGATTTTGTGAAAGAAAAAAGAAAACAGTTAGAAGAAAAAAACAAACAGAAGGAAACAACAATTGTCAGCTTTGGAAGTCAAGCAGACAATGGTGCAAAAATAATGTCGTTAGGTGAAGAAATCAACAGAAAATTAAGAGGTGATAAATAATGGCAGAAACAGTAGCAATTTTAAGAGAACAAACGCAAGCATTAACCAGAACACAGCAAATGGAAGAAATTATACAAAGTACAATAGAAAATTCCATTGCATTAAAAGCGATGACAAGACTACCGAATATGGCGAGCAATGTAATAGAGTATCCTATTATGGACAATTATCCTATGGCAGGTTTTGTAGAAGGAGACAATGGCTTGAAAATGACAACCAATATGCAATGGAAAAGCAAGAAATTACACGCTGAAGAAATTGCAGCCATTGTTGCAATACCAGATAACGTGGTGGCAGATGCAAGTTATGATATTTGGGCACAAATCAAACCCAGATTGGTAGAAGCAGCAGGCAGAGTAATTGACCAAGCCATATTTTTCGGCGTAAATAAGCCAGATAGCTGGAGAGATGGCATTTTGCAAAGTGCCACAACGGCAGGCAATGTTGTAACGTCTACAGGGGATATGTATAAAGATATTTTTGGCATAGACGGAGTGATTGCAAAAGTAGAAGAAGACGGCTATTTTCCCGACCAAATGATTGCCGCTATCAATATGAGGGCGAAGTTACGAGAATTAAGAGATACTGTAAACAGACCTTTGTTTTTAGAAGATATGAAAAATACCACACCTTATACCTTAAACGGTATGGCAATGCAGTTTCCGAGAAATGGGGCATTTGATGCCACAAAAGCAAATTTGATTGTAGGAGATTTTAAACAAGCTGTTTATGCCATTCGTCAAGATGTTACATTTGATGTGTTTGACAGTGGTGTCGTTTCAGATAGCAATGGAAAAGTAATTTATAACTTGATGCAAAACGATATGAAGGCAATTCGTATGGTGATACGTTTGGGATGGGACATTTTTAATCCACTCAATGCACTGCAAAGCGATGAAACAAAAAGATTTCCTTTTGCTGTATATGCTCCCGCCGCAGCAGGGGTAGAAACGTTCACAACAGAAAAGGTAGCGAAATTATCAAAAGGAAGCAAAGGGAAAGAAGATGATACCGTATGATGGTAGACTATCACTACTATACGGAACAGTTTCTTGGAGAGAGTATTCCGCAAGAAGCATTTCCAAGATTAGAAAGGCAAGCAGAAAACTATTTAAACTATATCACACAAGCAAAAGCATTGTCTGTAACGGAAGAAAAGAAAGAGATTGTAAAAGACTGCATTTGTGCCTTAGCAGAATATTACCAGACATTAGAAGACATAGACAAAAAAGTGACAGGAGAAACAGAGAAAATAGTTTCTTCTGTCAGTGTAGGCACATATAGTGTCAGTTATGACACTTCTGCACAATCTATTGAAAAAGATATGACAAAGGGTGGTACAGAAAGACAAAAAAGACTTTATACCATAGCAAAAGAATATCTGGCATGGACAGGGTTGTTATATAAAGGAGTGAGAGAGTGTGCTACCGAGAGAAGTCAGAACACCGATAACCATATATAACCAATTTGACAAAGAAAACGGTATCTGGAAGGCAACACAGCTTTATGGTGTCATGTGGGATAATACCAAAGCGAGAAACGTCAATACAAGCAGTATTACCAATGCAGATGCTCTAAGTATGGTGATACCACAAGATGTACAAGTCATAGGAGAACAGAAAGTATATAAACAACCCAAGGAATGGAAAAAACAACCACAAGGAGCATGGACAATACAGTCGGGAGATATTGTAGTAAAAGGATTGGTAGACGATGACATTTTAAGTCAAAGGGATTTAGAAGGAAAATATGATGAAGTATATGTTATCAATACCATAGACCCTAAATTTTTTGGTCCGAAAGAAATGTGGCATTGGGAAGTAGGTGCAAATTAATGCAAGTGAACGTCAGAATCAATACATCGCAAAACATCATACAACAAAGAGGATTGCAGCCAGGTGGCAGAATACAAATGCTTTTTGCAGAGGAGTTATTAAGAAGAAGTATCAAAAGAACACCAAAACAGAAAGGATATTTGATAGCAAAGGGAAGTGTAATAAATGGTGGAACAGCACTTTTTTATAATACACCTTATGCAAGATATGTATGGTATGGCAATGTGATGAAGGGAAAAGCACCTAAATATACTACCAATAAGCCTTTAACATACCAAGAATCCCCTATACGAGGAAAAAAATGGGTGCTTAGAACCATGCAGGAGGAAAAGGCAGAAATATTGCAGGCAGTGGCAAAAGAGGCAGGAGGCAGAGCAGAGTGGTAAAAAGCATTTCGGCATGTATCATTGATTTTTTAAAAAAATTTACAGATGAAAGCGGCAGGAGTGTAGATAACATATTTACAGACATATTAGAGGGAGAGCCTACCAATATGGCAGTAGCGTCTGCGTCAGATACGATTGTAAAACGTTATTTTTACGGTAATAGAAAAGTGGAAAAAAACTTTTCTATATTCCTTTTACAATACAGCGGCGCAAACATAGAAAGAAAGCAAAACGCCGCTTTTG
>DVLQ01000156.1 GCA_018715395.1 Candidatus Coprocola pullicola
GAAAAAGCAGCACAATGTGATGGGAGCAATTCGGTGAGTTGAAATACAAGTAGAAATAGAAAGTTTTGGCATAAAGGCTATTATGTTGATACAGCAGTAAAAAATGCAGATACAATAGCTGAATATATGGCAAACCAATTAAGAGAAACTCAACTGGGAGAGCGGGTGACGCTGGAATGGGAACTTCCTTTTCATGGTAGCAAAAACGCAGTTGGCAGATTGGGTTATGCGTTTACGCATAAGTCAGAAACAGCGGAATATGCCTGTATGAGAAAAACCACCCGCTAAGCGGGTGGAATAATGTTTTTTATATATAAATTTTTTGAGGCAGCAGCAATGCAAAAGAGTATAGCAATGCTTTTTTCGAGTATGAAGGAAGGAGTTATGGCATATCATAAAAATAGAATTATCTTTTTTGCATATTATTTTTACTTCTTGTGGAATAGTAATTATTTTTTTGTTGTGCATTACCTCCGTAGTTATCATCAAAGTGCATTGCTCCGCTGCTTTCTTCAAAACGAATATTGTTGCAGCTACAATCATTGTTTGTATTTCCCATTCCTGGAGAACTGCATCCGCCTAATCCTCTGCAATGATTGATATCAGTTTTTGGTGCAAAAATTTCCATAGGGAATTCTAATTTATCAAAGAAATCACAAGGATCTGGATTGGTTGCACAACGAATTTCTTCAGGAATACAATTTCCGGATGTGCGTATTAATAAGTTTGTAGTACGGAACATTCTAATAATAGAGAACAATCCTAATGTAACATTGACTGCAATAGGAGCTCCAAATGAAATATCGTCCATTGTATTGATATCAGATTGATGAGAATCGGTGCAGTTGCATGGAGTACAGTTGCAATTACAATTATTGGAGTACTTTAATTCTGCTAATAAACCTACGCCTGTGCCTTCTACACTGACAAATGGTCCCGGTGATGAAGTATCAAAACAATGATATAGGTCTGTTGCAATGGTTACCTCTGCATCAGAGGATCCTGTTGCTCCTCCAAACAGCGTCACTTTTTGATTATAAGGATTTGTTGCTTCAATCGTTCCAATGCAAACGCCTTCACAGTTTCTAAAATCAAGCGTATAGATAAAAGTATATTTTACTTCCACATCCCAGCAACCTGAGCGAAAAGGATTTTTCTTTTTGCTAATGATATCAATTTTAGATAACTTTGTATTTTTGATAGATACACTTACTGAATTGCAAGGTGGAACAATCACATCGCCTTCACAAAAAACATCTCCATTGCTGTTTGAGATGTTTCTTGCTGTTCTTGCAGGACCAATAATAGCAGGAGAAAGACATTTTTGGAATCTTAATTGATCAAATATCTTTTGTGCAATAATACATTCTTCATTTGTAGAGTTGTTTCTACATTCTGCACTTAAATCAGATTTGTTTTCAAAATCAAATGTTCCCATAGTGTAAAGCCTCCTTTAAAATTTGTTTTATTTGATTCTTTTATATCATATGTAGCTTACAAAAATGGGTGCTATATCTAAGTTGTCCTTTTTTTAAAAGCAACAATACGATGAAAATAGACAAAAATAATCTGTACTTTTTGATAAGATTATATAAAAAGATTGTTTTTTCAGTATAATATGATATAATATTAACTATTATTTGTATTATGCAGACAAAAAGGGAGGTTACACAATGTTAGATTTTAGTGAAATACGAAAAGTAGACCCGTCTATTGCAGATGCAGTGGAACAAGAGCTGGAACGCCAACAACATAATATTGAATTAATTGCTTCTGAAAATATTGTTTCTAAAGCAGTTATGTTTGCTATGGGAACGCCTCTTACAAATAAATATGCAGAAGGTTACCCGGCAAAGAGATATTATGGCGGTTGTGAAAAAGTTGATATTGTAGAAAACATTGCAAAAGAAAGAGCAAAAGAATTGTTTGGATGTGACCATGTAAATGTGCAGCCTCATTCCGGTTCTCAGGCTAATATGGCGGTTTATTTTGCTATGCTGGAACCCGGAGATACTGTATTAGGTATGAATCTTGACCAAGGAGGACATTTAACTCATGGAAGCCCTGTAAATATTTCAGGAAAATACTTTCATTTTATTTCTTATGGTGTAGACGATAACGGCATATTAGACTATGAGCAACTTCATACATTGGCAAAACAATATAAACCAAAAATGATTGTAGCAGGAGCCAGCGCTTATGCCAGGACTATTGATTTTGAAAGAATTGGAGCTATTGCCAAAGAAGTAAAGGCATACTATATGGTAGATATTGCTCACATTGCCGGGCTTGTGGCAACAGGCTTACATCCATCTCCTGTGCCTTATGCTGATTTTGTCACAACAACTACACATAAAACATTAAGAGGTCCTAGAGGCGGTATGATTATGTGTAAAGAAGAATATGCAAAAGCTATTGATAAAGCTATTTTTCCGGGCATACAGGGCGGTCCATTAATGCATACGATTGCTTCTAAAGCAGTTTGTTTTAAAGAAGCTTTGGAACCTTCTTTTAAAGAATATATGAAACAAGTTGTTAAAAATGCTTCTGTATTAGCAAAAACATTGATGGAAAATGGCGTTGCCATTGTTTCTGGAGGAACGGATAATCACTTAATGTTAGCTGATTTATCTAAACTTGGTATTACAGGAAAACAGGCGGAAAAATTATTAGATGAAGTAGGCATTACAGTCAATAAAAATACAATTCCTAATGACCCACAATCTCCCTTTGTCACAAGCGGCATTCGCATTGGAACTCCTGCTGTAACATCAAGAGGAATGAATGAAAAAGATATGAAAGAAATTGGAGAAGTGATTGCATTGTGTTTAAAAGATTTTGAAAAAAATAAAGAACAAGCAGTAAAAAGAGTAAGAACTTTGACAGATAAATATCCTTTGTATGAATAAAAACCCCCCTTTAGAGGCGGTAAGATAAGAACACAAGCAAAAAACCTTATATCATCGCGTTTTAAGGACAGCGAACAAACAGGTTACAAGTAAATAACCAAGCAAAAGGGACGTTATCAAGAGATAGCGTCCCTTTTTGCATACTACGCCGCAGCTTCAAAGAAGTTGTGACGTTTTTTATGCCCGCAGAAAAGTTAAAAGATTGTAAAGATATTACAATCCTTTTTTAGTTATAAACAAAGGAGGTTACAAATGAAAACAATAGCGTTAGCAAACCAAAAAGATGGCGTTGGCAAATCCACAACAACAATTAACTTAGGAGTTGGATTTGCTCAAATATAATAAAAAAGTTTTGTTGATGACGCAGACTCTTAACTACTATGTTGGGAATTAGGCAGCCTGACGAACTTTCAGCAACACTTGCGTCAAATCTTCAAAAAATTATATTAGATAAAGGGGAAGGAATTATTAAGTGTGATGAAGGAGTAGACCTTTTGCCTTCAAACATTCAGATTTCAGCCACAGAAGTAAATCTTGTTAACACCATGAGCAGGGAAACAGTTTTAAAGACATATTTGCAAGACACTAAAAAAGTTATGATTATATACTGATTGACTGTATGCCCTCACTTGGAATGATTACACTGAACGCATTGACAGTGGCAGACAGTGTTATCATATCTGTACAGTCGCACTATCTCTCCACAAAAGGGTTAGAGCATTTATTAAAAACAATAAGAAAGGTACAAAGACAACTAAATCCTAAATTAAATATTGAGGGAATCCTTTTCACCATGACACAGGACAGAACAAATTTTTCAAAAGAAATAGCAGAGCTTTTAAAAGAAACATACGGCAAAAGCATTTATATCTTTCAGTATGAAATTCCCTATTCCATAAAGGGCGCCGAAATGAGGGCATACGGCAAAAGTATTTTCTCTTTCGAGCCAAATGGCAAAATAGCGAAGGCTTATGAAAATCTTACAAAGGAGATTTTGGAAATTGAAAGACAGCGGAAAAAGGCTAACATTGACATCATTCGATGATATTTTTAAAAATGATGAAACCCGTCGAGAGGAAAGTGCAGAACGAGTACAATTAATATCAGTAGATTTAATGGACGATTTTCCAAACCACCCATTTAAGATTTTAGATGATTGTTATTCATCAGAAAGAATGTCAAAAAACAAAAAAATGGGAAAACTGCTAAAAACGAGGGAAATGCCGGGATATCAAGGATTGTAGGAAGGTTGAAAAAAGGAATTGACATTTTTTGTGAGCCATAAAAAAGAGGAAAAAAGGCAGTTTAAAAAATTTTGGAAGAAAAAAAGCATTTTTTTAACTTT
>DVLQ01000157.1 GCA_018715395.1 Candidatus Coprocola pullicola
TTAACTCTCCAACTGTTTTCCCCGGCATCTCATACCTCCTTAAAGAACATCCCTGTCAGGACTGCTTTTTTGCGGAATGGCTTCTGATTTCAGAGGGGCATCCGCAGCTTTCACCTTGTCATCCGGCAAGGGAAGTGCCATAATACTGCGCCCCATACGGACAAACATTTCCGGCTGATGGAACTCTTTTTCAAATTTCTCCATTAGTTGAGGAGAGAGGGAAGCAAAGTTCTCCTCACCCAAACCGACAACCAGAAAATCACCGGCGACAATGTCATAAATCTGCCCATCATTATCCCGTAAAGCCCGGTTCAGTTCGCTGCCATTCAGCTTTCCTTCGTCATTAACGATCAATGCCACCGGTTCATTGTAGGGATAGACCGCTTCTATATCGCCGCCAACAGCTTTCTGCAAATCTTCCAGCTCGCCGCCTATCTGAACCGCCTGGGGATACATTCCCGGCTTGACGAGCAAAACATCCAGCTGTTCTTTCTGTTCCTGCACAATTTCACGTTCAGCTTCTGCCGAAAAATCCACACCGGTAAAATTTTCAGAATCGAGGATATGTTCGGAATTGTAATATTCCTCCTCAACTTTTGCTTGTGCAGCTTCCATTGATTCTGCTTTTACAGTTACCGTCTTTTCGAGGGTTTCGGTGATTTTGATGTCATATTCTTTCAAATACATCTACCTCCGTTTCTTTCGGATATAACAAAAGCGACTATCCACAAGCCTTACAGCTCATAAATAGTCGCTTCGTTTTCCCACTGGGGAATACACATTTCTTCCAGTTCCTCGGTCAGACTTTCCGGTGTAAAGAACAGGTCGTCTCTTTCCTTCAGCAGTTTCACAATCGAGCGATACTCCGTAGCATAGTAGAAGTCACCGGACTTGATGACCATGCTGACGTTGTGTACCAGAGCAAAACTCATATCTTCCAGCAGCCACAGCTCCCGATTATAGGAAGTATCGGTCATGTCGTAAATGCCGATTTCCATATCCGAATAAATCAGACAAGCTCTCTGCATGAACAGTTCCTTGCCACGGTACTCGAATCCACGGTCGATATTGGTTTTTACGACATACTCATACGGTGTTTCTGCTTTATCTCGCAGAGCCATACAAACTTCCGGCAGACACAAGGCAGCACAGCCGACTTCTTCTTCATCATACGCTTCATAGTCCTCCGGCTGAAACAGATCAAACAGCCATTTCAAAGCATCGCTCATTTCTTTTTCTGTAAACATTTATGCGTCCTCCTTATCTCTCCATAGATTTCTCACGTTTTCGCTGCCATTGTTCGAGCAGTTTTATAATGGTGTCCTCCATTTGCTTTGGGGTATAAGATTTGGGGAAATACTTACGAAGTACATCATGTTTAATTGTTACCCTATCCAATTCACCCTTTTTTTCCTCAGACATGATTGCACACATGGCATCCAAACTGCATTTTCCTTCCTGGCTAAATTTTTTCAGACGTTGCGCCTGGGACAGAGAAGGGGTGGATTGTGCATAGTCCATTGCTTCCAGAAAGTCTTGCTGTTCCTCTGGTTTCAGATAAGAAATTTCGACCGCAGGGTTAAAGGCGATCTTCTTTTCATCTACCATATCCAACAGCTCAGGAATGAGATTTGTGAGTCGAATATAGCGTTTTACATTGTCACTACTCATTCCGCTTTCTTCACCTATGATGGCGGTCGTTAACTTCGGTGCAACTTGCACCGAAGTTAAATCAGTGCGCATACCCTGGCGCTTCATTGCATCCAATTTCATTTTGAAAGCAAAAGCTCTCTCACTGGGGAGGAGTGTTTCCCTTTGCAGATTGGAATCTACCATCAAAATTGTAGCTGCATCATCATCCATATCCCGTACAATCACCGGCATGGTGTCTTTGCCAGCAAGCTCAGAAGCATGGTGGCGGCGATGTCCAGCGATTATCTCATATCCACCTTCCGGACGGGGACGGGCGATTGCAGGAGTCACAACACCAAACTGTGCGATACTTTCGACGGTTTTCTGCATGGCTTCATCATCCAGCACTTTGAAGGGGTGTCCCTTAAAAGGGTGGAGTTCAGAAAGTGGAATTTCCTGCACTCGTTCCTGTTGAGCTTCCTCTCGTGACTGGTCGGTCTGGAAAATATCATCGTAGCTGCTCAAGCTGATGTTTCCGCCTTTTTTCGGCATTGCTCAACACCTCCTTCGTCAATACTCGATAGGCATGGGCTACTTTGCCTTTCGGATCATGCTTGAAAATACTGGTTCCTTCTGCACTGATTTCTTCAGCACGAACCGAACGGGGAATATCTGTCTTATAAACTTTGAGTTTGCCACCATAATTTTCCCGAATCAGATTACTGATGTCTTTGGAATAATTCGTGCGGCTATCTACCATTGTCAGCAGAATGCCCTCAATTCGCAGCTTCGGATTAATTTGGCGGCGCACCTTATTGACAGTCTGTAAAAGCTGCTCCAAGCCTTTCGCAGGGAGATATGCCGCCTGAACTGGAATCAGTACATTGTCTGCCGCAGCCAGTGCATTAACTGTAAGCATCCCCAAAGAGGGCATACAGTCCAGAAGAATGAAATCATAGTTCTGTTTTACGGTATCCAAGTATTGCTTGAGAATAGTTTCTCGACTCATAGCATTAACCAACGATACCTCCAAACCGGATAACTCAATGTTGGCAGGCATCAAGTCAACACCTTCCGGATGATGCAGAATGCCTTCGCCAGGATCAATAGGCTGCTCTGAAAGGATTTTTCCCATCATATCCGATAATGTTGGAGAAAGCTGATCCGGAACAGGATGACCGAGGCAAATAGTGAGCGATGCTTGTGGATCGGTATCTACCAAAAGCACTTTTTTACCTTCCATTGCCAAACCAACTCCCAGATTCTCGCAGGTAGTTGTTTTTCCTGTTCCGCCTTTCTGGTTAACTACTGCCATGACGGTTGCTTTTGCCAAAAATCATCACCTTACCTTTCCTAATTGTTTCTCTCATTTCTATATCACCACCTTTCAAATCAACCCAGAAGCCATATCATGCCGTACATCGGCGTCAATTTTTATGTCTATCGTAACTGGCGCATTATACAAAGCAGCAAGAGCATATTGTTTAGGGTTGCGGATTTTGGTTGTGTTGTCCTTAAAGCAGTCTAGTACATAGCGAATGTGCTCGGAATTTAACTTCATCAAACGACTTCGTACAACCTCAGCTGGCTTATCATCACTGGCTACCCGAATTAACTTTCGTTTGCTACATACGGTTTCAACCAATATTTCCAAAATGCTTTCCAGGACTTCTTTATCATAGGGAAATTCCCTGAAAAGATAGTCCATTTCAAGTTCTTCATAAAAATACTGATAGTAGCTCTGAAATTCCTCATCCTTTTCCACATCCCTTCCAGAAAAATCGGAAGATAGGATAGGATCAGTATAACTATACTCAGTATCTTTAATATCAGTATTATTACCTTGTGCTTTTGACAACTCTTGAATTGTTTTATCGACAGTTCCAGAATTGTCCTTTTGACAATTCAAGAATTGTCTTTCCACAGAGTTATCCACAAAGTTTTTTACATAGATATAATTGGGCTTCCCCAGTCCAATACGTTTGCGTTCGATCAAGCCACATTTGTTTTCCAGCTCATGCAAGAGCTTTACTGCTTTTTTCTCTGCACATCCAAGTGCGCCTTTAATTTCTTCAATCGTGAATATGATGTAGACCCGACCAAGTTCATCCACCCATCCGTTTTTTGCCGATAAATTCATACGGTCAAGCATAATACCATAGAGCAGTTTTGCATCAGAAGATATATTCGAGAATTTTTCGTCTGTAAACAGAACTTTGGGAACCCGATAGAATGAAAATAGCTCTGCCTGCTGTCCGTAGAAATAATCATACATTGCTCCTCCTCACCGCCTTTTTCCTGAAGAATCTTTCTGTGCTTAGAGGAGCCATTTTAAGAGTGCCATCCCTGATACGATAAGGACAGCGAACAAGGATCATCGCCAGTAATCGCAACTTCATTTTCCATCACCCCTTTCCGATGACCTCACGCAAGAGCTTTTTCGTACACCACCCAATGCAAGGCTGCGCTCGCCCATAAGGGCATCCATCGCAATCGCTTTTAAGTTTAGGCGGCGGTGAAATCCGATAGTAACAGTTTGCTTTGCCCAGGCTGCATCCTGTCCTTTTGTTTTTCCAGTAGTAGCAGTATCGACAGTCGCTTGGTTTATCAGCGGCATATTGTGTTTTCATGATTCAAATACCTCCTTTCCTCCAGTCGCTTCAGAAGCAGTCTGGAAACAAAAAAAGAGTGTCTATTCACTCCCTAATAAGGGAGAAATAAACACTCTATGTAAACGAAAAAATATTAGATTGTATTTGGCATAACGACGTAGAACACGCAACAGCCACCTTTTTAATTAGCAAGGTTTTTTGCACCATTTTGGCTCTGATTAGCAGGAATGCCTTTCTGATTAGCAAAAACAGGCTTTTTCTTGCTAATGATTAGCTGGAAATTTTGTTTTTTCACCAGAGTTCGATGTCTGTTTGTGGTGCTACAAAAAATTTTTTTAAGTAATCACAGCTCTAAGATTAGATGCGGTGCTCATCTGCGACTGAAAACAAATAAAGCCGAAAACCCTTGAAAATAAAGGCTTTCGGCGTTATGAGCTGGCGTCCATAAGAGGATTTGAACCTCCGACCCCTCGCTTAGGAGGCGAGTGCTCTATCCAGCTGAGCTATATGGACGTGTCTAATATATGATTATAGCCCGACCAGAGTCGAACTGCAATCCCGTACTGAGTTTTTCTGAGTTGTATGTTGTAACGCCACCTTAGGAGGCGTGTGCTCTATCCAACTGAGCTACTGAGACGTATATCTCATTTATTTCATTTTCTCACTCAAAAACAGTGAAACGAACTGACAATTAGCAACCGTGCGCTCTAACCAGCTAAGCCATAGCGGAATCTGAAAAATCTATTAGATTTTACTTATAATCTGAACTCTTGTCAACTGTCTTTTCTCAAAAGACAGTTGTTCCCACACCCCCTTAGGAGGTGCACTTTCTACCCTACTAAGGTACACAAACATGTATAAAATTTTTAGCGTTAAACGATTGTTCCAACAAATTCTTAGGAAGGATTTGTTATATGCATTTTACCACAAGGGCATTTATCATAAATATTCGGTTGTGATCAAAGTTTAGACTCGAACCATCGGAGAATACTCTGGCTGAGCTATAAAGAGCCGTTTCATTTTTGACTTAAACGTTAAATTTTCAACCTTTCAATCAGACAACAGTATATAACAATCATCTTTTATTGGATGAGTAGGAATAAATTATATTTTTTTGACTGTATACTCAAATTCTAATCAAAAACGATATATTATTCTAATCTTATCAAATCCAATTCCAACCTAGGACTGTTTCGTTTTTCCTCAGAAATCTTATGCTACCTGAGGGTTGAAAAGACATATATTATAACATTCATAATGATAACTTTACAAAAGTAAAAATGCAATGCCATATTTATTTTGTAAAATAGAATATATTATAAACCATAAATTCTTTCTGTAGCAACTAAATATTGCTTATAATATTTTCCCATATTTCTTTTAACAAATCATAAAAATAAATATTTTCTATAATCATCTCTATTTTATTTAACTCTTAAAATTCCGTCAAGAGGTTTTATAAAAATATTTGTATTTTCCTTGACAAAACGCCTATATTGCTTTAGTATACTAATGTGATAATGTAGTAATATTATTTGATTGGGAGGTTATGTAACATGAAAAAGAGAATTTTAGGGCTTTGTATGGCTGCTATTATGACAGTAGCTATGTCTGCTTGCAGCAGTAATACACAAACAACGCAACAACCCGTTGAAAATACAGAAGAAACAACTCAAACTGAACAAGGCGATACTGCCTTAAGCTATGATAAAATTGTAGTAGGTTTAGACGATACTTTTGCACCTCTTGGTTTTCGAGATGAAGAAGGCAACTTACAAGGCGTTGATGTAGAATTGATGGAGGCAGCCAGCGAAATCATAGGAATTCCTTTTGAATTGCAGCCCATTGACTGGTCTATGAAAGAAACAGAACTTGCAAACAAAAATATTGACCTTATTTGGAATGGTTACACCATTACAGAAGAAAGAAAAGAAAAAGTAGCTTTTTCACAACCCTATTTAAACAACAGACAAGTAGTTGTGACAATGGCTGATTCTGATATTAACACATTAGCCGACTTAGCCGGAAAAACAGTAGCCGCACAGGCAGAATCCAGCGCTGTTGACGCTATCAATTCTAAGCCTGAAATTGCAGAAACATTTGCTGATTTAGGAGAATTTGAAACAAACGACCAATGTCTTATAGACTTAGAGGCAGGCAGAACAGACGCTGTTGTGGCAGATGAAGTTATTATTCGCTATTATGTTTCCAAAAAAGGCGCAGAAAATTATAAAATATTAGAAGAAGACTTTGGTACAGAACAATATGCCGTTGGAGTTCGTCAAGAAGATACGGCTCTTTTAGAAGCAGTCAATGCAGCATTAGATACACTCAAAGAAAATGGCACTACAAAAACCATTTCTGAAAAATGGTTTGGTTCTGATATCATTATGGAATAATGAGGTGCAGTCATGTTAGGAGCTTTGCTTGGCTATATTGTAGAAGTATCCAGAGGATTGGGCGTCACACTCAGCGTATTTTTTATGACGCTTGCCATTTCTCTTCCTCTCGGTATCATTGTTGCAGTTTGTCGTCTATCCAAAAATAAAATTATTTGCAATGCTGCAAAGTTTTACATATGGGTGTTGCGCGGCACCCCTCTTATGCTTCAAATTGCTCTTGTATTTTTTGGTCTACCTTCTATCGGTATTACATTTGACAGGCTTCCGGCCGCCTATATGGCTTGCGGCTTAAACTATGCCGCTTACTTTGGAGAAATATTTCGCTCCGGAATACAATCCATTGAAAGAGGGCAAAGAGAAGCGGCAAATATACTGGGATTTCAAACAATACAATTCTACCGTTTTATACTATTGCCTCAAGCAATCAAAAGAACTCTTCCGGCTATAGGCAATGAAGTGATTACATTAGTAAAAGATACTTCTCTTGTATATGTTGTGGCAGTAAATGATATTTTGCGTGTAGCAAAAGGCGCAGGCGGCAGAGATGCTAACACACTGTTAGCATATGTAGCAGCCGGTATATTATATTTAGCAATGACTTACATCATTACAAAATTATTTGAAGTAATTGAAAAGAAAGTACAATATGAGGAGTAGAAAACTATGCTTTTAAGAGCCGAAGGTCTTTATAAAGCCTTTGATAATATAACAGTATTAAATGACATTACATTTCATGTAAATCCTGGAGAAGTGGTCAGTATTGTTGGAAAAAGCGGCGCCGGAAAAACAACTGTTTTACGCTGTATTACAGGACTTGAAAAATGCGATAAAGGCGTTATTGAAATCAATGGAAAATACATTTGCTCTATGGAAAACAACACTATTAAAAGAGCGTCAAAGCAACAACTCTATGAAGTAAGAAAAGATTTGGGAATGGTGTTTCAAAACTATCATTTATTTCCTCATCTGACTGTTGCAGAAAATGTGACGTTGGCATTGACAGAGGTTTACAAAATGCCTAAATCAGAAGCCCTGCAAAAAGCAAAAGCTATGTTGACACAGCTTGACATGGGCGATAAACTGGACCAAAAACCATTTTCATTATCCGGTGGTCAAAAACAACGTGTCGCCATTGCCAGAAGCTGTGTGACTAACCCTAAACTCCTTTGCTTTGATGAACCTACTGCGGCATTGGACTCCGCTCTTGTACTGGATATTATAAAAATTATCAGAAACCTTGCAAAAGAAGGTATGGGAATATTGATTATCAGCCATGATGAGAAGTTTGTAAGAGATGTTTCTGATAGAATACTGTTTATGGTATCAGGAAAAATTACAGAAGAGCTGACTGCCGCAGAATATGCAAAGCGTATACGTGACTAATGTTTCATTATACATTTATTAAAATAAAATTTTTAAAAACAACCATCTGCTAAACAGGTGGTTGTTTTTATGCAGGTATAGTCCTTCATTTCTTGCTTATCTGTAAACGCATAACCTAAGTCTACCAGCCACTTCTTTGTTATCTGCTATGTTTAAAATAGTTTTTCGATTTTGGTGTCAGTTGTTCTGCAAGTAATTGATTGAATTTGGAAAAGCCTTTCATAAACAACGAGAAATCAATATCAAATTATATAAAAAATAGGAAGTATAATAGTTCTTTTTTTACTATATTATTATATATTTCAAAAAATTAAGCCACAATAATTTTATTTTCTTGTGACTTATTGTATCAAGAAAGCAACGCATTAGAGGCGTAGTTGAAAAAACTATCCGCATTGGGGCAGAAGTAAAAACTCCTTTTCACTATAATAGCATTGCGGTTTACCAACTGCAAAAAATAGTAAAAAGGAAATCTGTATATAGTAATTATGAATATACACAGTTTATTGTACACAAAATGGAATGGTAAATATCATATTGTATTTACATCCAAATACAGAAAAGTATTTTATTACCCAAAAAAGAAAGCAATTAGAGAAATATTGACAAAATGATGTAAATGGTGATATGAAAGGCAGGAACTGTTTGTATCATGTAAATAGACCAATAGAAAGACCGCCTAAAATAAGTATATCAAGTTTTATGGGACATTGGAAAGGAAAAATGTTGATGAACAATGAGTTGAAGTACAAATATAGAACAAAGAATTTTGTTATAAAGGCTACTATGTTAATGCCTCAGGAACAATAGAGATAAAATATCTGAATATATAGCGAAAATCATATATTATAGTATCTTTAACAATATTTTTGCAAAATATTTTCTTTTGGCTATACAATCTCTTTCACAAATTCTTTTGAAACCTTTTATTTTGATACATCTATAGCAATCTTTTTCTATATTTGCATTCCATCTTTATTCTATAAAAATACTTATTCTATTAAAAAATGAAAAATATCTTCCTACAATAATGATACTTTTTATGTTTAAAACCAACGCTTCTATTTTCTCACCACATAAAAATACCCCTATGAAAACTCATAGGGGTATTTTTCAATCTTTAATAAAAATTTTACTCTTTTTATTAGTCTCTTTAAGTTGTTTTTTAGGAAAAGATAATGTCAAAACGCCTGCTTCGTATTTTGCTTGGATATCTTCCGGTTGCAAGGCATCTCCTACATAGAAATTTCGCTTCATTACGCCTGTGTAACGTTCTCTGCGAAGATAAATTCCTTTTTTATCTTTTTCTTCTTCTTCTCTGCTTTTTGCTCCAAAAATACTCAAATATCCGTTTTCTAAATGCAGTTGTATTTCCTCTTTTTGAAAGCCTGGCAAATCTATATCTACTTCATAGCCTTCTTCTGTTTCTCTCACATCTGTTCTCATAATTCTTTTTGCCTGTCTGTCATACCAAGGATTTTCTTTTCCAAAAAACTCTATATCCATAGGCGTTTCCAAGCTAACTTTATCTTCAAACAAATGATCTCCAAAAATACCATGTTTTATCATAATTACATCTCCCTTCAAAAAACATTGATTCAACTTATTTTATTTTTATATTATTTATTCTTCTGTTTTTCTTAATTGTACTATAACACTATTAAAATATACTGTCAACAAAAGGAAATTTATTTTTTTGATTTTATAGCTAACAATAAAAATATTTCTCTTAAACTGATATAAAATATACCTATTCTTTTTTTATAAAATTATACTAAAAACGGCATATTATTTTAATCATTTCTTCTTGTAGCAATATCTACAAATTTAAAATATTCCGGATGATGACGCGACTGTGTATACTCAAATAGAATTCCTTCACTATTATACGTAAAACTACTTACTACTGCAAGACAATTATATTCTTCTAAATTAATATATTGCATGTCAATTTGATTCATTTTTTCTACTGTCATAATCCTTTTACTGGTTACAATGGTAATACCTAATGTATTTTCAATATACTCATATATGGAATTTTGCGCAATCTCTCTTGAAAGTTGAGGCATTAACTCCTTTAAAAAATAATTATGATTTACAATCAAAGGCTTTTTATCAAAATAATGTATTCTTTGTATATATATCAGTTCTGTCCCCTCTTGAAAGCCTGTTTTTTTCTCTAATTTTTTATTGGCTTGGATAAATTCAAAATGAACTACCTTTGTAAAATATTTCTGATGATTTCGAATAGCAGATTCTTTAAAGGATTCTATTTTGCCCATTTTAAATGTTGACTGCTCTACAGGCTGAAAAATATTTAAAACACCTTTGCCCTGAATACTTTGGACATATCCTTCTTTTACCAACTCGGAAATAGCCCTTCTAACCGTATTTCTTGAACAACTATATTCTAAAACAAGCGTATTTTCTGAAGGCAAAAATTGCTGAAAATGATATTCTTCTGTTTCTATTTTTCGTTTTAAATCTTTATAAATTACGTCATACTTTACTTTAGGCATTTGTCAAACATCTCCTATATACAACTTGTTTAAACATTTTTTTCATTTTATACTATTTTTACCAATACTGTCAATGATCATTACAAAATAGAAATTTTAATGTACAAAAATCACATTCTATTTATATTTATAATTACCAAAAATGAAAAAGTGACACAAAATTACATTGACTTGTTTAAACATGTTTGCTATGATTATCTTGTTCAAACAAGTCCGATTTAGAAATGGAGGAAGGGAAAATGTCAAAGTATGAAAATGATGTAAAACAACTCTTGACACTCATCGGTGGAAAAGAAAACATAGACGCTGTTTCTCATTGTATGACACGAATGAGATTTGTATTAAATGACCCTTCAAAAGCAAACGAAAAGGAAATTGCAAAAATTCCTTCTGTAAAGGGTACATTTACACAAGCAGGACAGTATCAAGTGATTATAGGAAATGATGTTTCTGTATTTTATAACGAATTTACAAACTATGCCGGTATAGAAGGTGTAAGTAAAGATGCAGTAAAAAACGCCGCGCAAACAAACCAAAATATTGCTCAGAGAATTATGGGCGCTCTTGGTGAAATTTTTGCCCCTATCATTCCTGCATTGATATGTGGCGGTTTGATACTTGGTTTTAGAAATATTATTGGTGAAATCTACTTTTTTAACAATGGAACTGCTACTTTAACACAGTTATATCCATTTTGGATGGGAGTTTATAACTTCTTATGGATTATTGGAGAGGCAATATTCCACTTACTGCCTGTAGGCATTGTATGGTCTATTACCAAAAAAATGGGAACAACACAAATACTTGGTATTGTTCTTGGCTTGACATTGGTATCTCCACAGCTTTTAAACGGTTTTGCAGTATCCTCTACATCTGTATCTGATATTCCAAAATGGGACTTTGGTTTTATACAAATAGATATGATTGGTTACCAAGGTCAAGTCATTGCGGCTATGATGGCCGGTTTTGTACTGGTGTATCTTGAAAAATTTTTCAAAAAACATTGTCCGGAAGTCATTAGTATGATTGTTGTGCCATTTTGTTCTTTAGTACCGGCAGTTATCATTGCCCATACCATTGTAGGTCCTATCGGCTGGTCTATTGGCAATTTTATAGGAGATATTGTATACTCTGGATTAACTTCAAACATTAGAATTCTTTTTGCTGCAATATTCGGTTTTGTTTATGCTCCAATTGTCATGACAGGTCTGCACCATATGACAAATGCTATTGACACACAGCTTGTTACACTTTATGGAGGCACAATGCTCTGGCCTATGATTGCTTTAAGCAACATTGCACAAGGGTCTGCCGTATTGGCTATGATTGTATTACAAAAGAAAAATGAACGTGCAGAACAAATCAATGTACCGGCTTGTATCTCCTGTTATCTTGGCGTAACAGAGCCCGCTCTTTTCGGCGTCAATTTAAAATACATTTTTCCTCTCATATGCGGTATGATTGGTTCTGCCATAGCGGCAGTCATCTCTATTGGTTTTGGCGTAGAAGCCGTTAGCATTGGTGTGGGAGGACTTCCCGGTATTCTTTCTATTTTTTCTCAATACTGGGGTAAATTCCTTTTGGCTATGGCAGCAGCCATTATAGTACCTTTTGTGTTAACAATTGTTGTTGGAAAGAAAAAATTGCCTGTATCTGAAATTCTGGGAGAAGCCAAAGAAAAAACGGTTAAAGAACAAACCGATTTTGTAGAAACCCTTTCAGAAAATGTACAGCAAAAAGAAGAAAGTATTGCCGACGTACATGAATTATGCGCTATTTTAAGCGGTCAAGTCATTTCGATTGAAGAAGTAGAAGACGACGTATTTTCACAAAAAATTATGGGAGACGGCATTGCCTTTGAGCCTTCAGATGAAATAGTGGTAGCTCCTTGCGACGCTACAATCAGCGTTGTTATGGACGACAGTAAGCATGCTTGTGGTATGACTCTTTCAAATGGTATGGAAATATTGATACACATTGGCATTAATACTGTTCATATGAATGGAGATGGATTTGAAGCCTTTGTAAAAGCCGGAGATAAAGTAAAACGTGGTCAACCGCTGATTCAATTTTCAAAAGAAAAAATTGCAAAATCCGGTTATAGTGATACTACAATGCTGATTGTCACTGAAATGGGTAACGCAAAAGAACTCCAGTTTCATACAAACATAAATGCTCAAGCAGGCAAAACAGTTGTTGCAGAATTTTAATTTTAAAAAAGGAGGGGTTTTGTTATGGCAGACTTTAAAAAAAGCACCGTTTATCAAATTTATCCAAAATCCTTTTATGATACCAACGATGATGGTATTGGGGATTTAAAAGGAGTAACTGCAAAGCTGGATTACATCAAAGATTTAGGTGTAGACTATATATGGCTGACTCCCTTTTTTGTATCTCCACAAAACGATAATGGATATGATGTAGAAGATTACTATCATATTGATAAAAGATATGGTACTATGCAAGATTTTGAAGAATTGGCACAAGAAGCACAAAAAAGAGGAATTCGACTTATGTTGGATATGGTTTTTAACCATACTTCCACAAAACATCAGTGGTTTCAAAAAGCTCTTTCGGGAGATGAAAAATATAAAAATTATTATATATTCAAAAAAGGAAAAAAAGCCGGCGTTCCTCCTACCAACTGGGAAAGCAAATTTGGCGGAAATGCTTGGGAATATGTTGAAAAATTTGACGAATATTATTTGCACCTTTTCGATGTAACACAGGCTGATTTAAACTGGGATAATGAAGAAGTAAGAAAGGAAATGCAAAAAATTATAAAATTTTGGATGAAAAAAGGAGTAAAGGGATTTCGTTTTGATGTGGTAAATCTCATTAGTAAAGGAGCCTTTGAAGACGACTATCAAGGTGATGGCAGACGCTTTTATACAGATGGTCCTAACATACATCGCTATCTTAAAGAACTTCACGAAACTACATTTGGCACTGATGCAGAAATTATCACAGTAGGAGAAATGTCCAGCACCTCTATTGAAAACTGTTATGAATATGCCGGAGAAAAAAGCAATGAACTTTCTATGGTTTTTAGTTTTCATCATCTAAAAGTGGACTTTATGGGAAATGAAAAATGGGTAATGGTTCCTTTTGATTTTCAAAAATTGAAACATATTATATTCCAATGGCAGACAAAAATGTGTCAGCACAATGCTTGGAATGCTGTTTTTTGGTGTAATCATGACCAACCAAGAGTAGTATCCCGTTTTGGAAATACAGAAAAATACTGGAAAGAATCCGCAAAAATGCTTGCTACAGTGATACATTGTTTAAGAGGAACTCCTTACATTTATCAGGGAGAAGAAATTGGTATGACAAACGCAAACTTTACCCATATTTCACAGTATAAAGATGTAGAAAGCTTAAACCATTTTAAAATATTGCAGCAAAAAGGGCTCTCTGCTGAAAATGCCTATAGTATATTACAAATTCATTCCAGAGATAACAGTCGTACGCCAATACAATGGACAGCAGAAAAAAATGCAGGTTTTACAAAAGGTACTCCTTGGATTGAAGTGATCAAAAACTATACGCATATCAATGTAGAAAGTCAAATAAATGATGAAAACTCTATATTCAATCATTATAAAAAATTGATACAGCTCCGTAAAGAAAATAATATCATTGCTTATGGTGATTTTGAAGCATTGGCAGAAAATCACTCCGCCATATTCGCTTACAAAAGAACTTATCAAGGAGAAACATTGCTTGTCATCAACAACTTTTATGGCTATGAAGTTACTTGGGATACAGAGATGAATCTTTCACAATATCAATGTATATTAAGTAATTATGCAGAAAGCAAAATTGAAAATATACTAACATTAAGACCATATGAATCCATTGTTTTAAAAAAATAGTATTATAAAAATATATTAGTCTATATCCAGATAATACATTTGGTATGATCTCTTGAGCCTGTCGAAAAAGCCCATTGAGGCTTTTTCTCCCCATTTCTTACAATCTTTTCTTATACCAAGGCTTTCAAATACGAGCTTTTCATTGGGGGAAATCAATTCTTTGTCCTCTAACCCCTTCGCCGACGAAAAAAACTTTTTTGAAAGTTTAAAGAGATACTATCAATATAGTATCTCTTTTTATAAACATTATTTTAAAAATTTTTTCTCACAACAGTAACCATATTTCTTTTTTAGCCATCCATCTTATCCATAAAAAAGACAGCTATAACAGCCTATATTGCAGTTATATCATTGCAAAAAATAATATTTTTGAAATGTCATCATCTAATCCAATTGAAACTTACTAACCAGTTCTTTTAATACATGAGCTTGTCCTGACAATTCTTCACTGGCCGCCGCGCTTTCTTGTGCTGTAGCAGAATTTGTTTGTACTACACTGGAAATTTGGTCTGTACCTATTACAACTTGTTTAATATCTTTATCTTGTTGTTCAAAATTTTTGGTAATTTCATTTGTTTTTGCTGCAACTGCATTTACACCTTCAAAAACTCTTTGGAAAGAATATGCTGTTTCATCTGCAATTTCTTTTCCATTTTTTGCTGCAATAAGTGCTTTTTCAATCAACTCAGCCGTATGCTTTGAGGCTTGGCTTGTTTTGTTTGCCAAGTTTCTTACTTCATCTGCTACCACAGCAAAGCCCTTTCCGGCGGCTCCTGCCCTTGCCGCTTCTACTGCTGCATTTAAAGCAAGTATATTTGTCTGAAATGCAATATCTTCAATTCCTTTTATAATCTTTTCAATCTCTAAAGATGTTTGGCTAATATCTTTCATAGCAGAAAGCATATTTTTCATTTTTTGGTCGCCCATTTGTATTTCTTTTACAACCATAGTCAATTCATCATTTGCCAATTCCATATTATGTGTGCTTTCATCTATTTTTTGGGACATTTCATTTAAAGAGGCTACCAATTCTTCTATACTGGAAGCTTGCTCTGTAGAGCCTTGCGCTAAATTTTGAGCTCCAATGGATACTTGATTTGCGCCGCTATTTACTTGATCTGCTGTTTGTACAATAGCAGTCATAGTTTGAGAAAGGCTGGAACGAATATGCAATAATGCAATTTTTACTTTGGCAAAATGACCTTTATAATCATGTTGTAATGTAAACATTAAATTTCCTTTTTCTATCTCTCCCAATATCAAGGCAATTTCATCTATATAATCCACATATACTTTCAAACTTTCTACAATAGCAGAAATCCCCTCCGCCAACATACCGACTTCATCACTGCTTTTTACATCAACAGTAGTATTTAATTGTCCATCTGCTAATTTTTTTGTAATATGAGCCAGCTTTTTCACAGATCTTGTAATAATTTTTCCAAAGAAAATAATTACAACACTTAATACAATAATACAAAGTACAAAATATAGCACAATAATTCTTTGCACTTCTTTCATATATGCGGAAAATTCCTCCTCCGGCAATACACTCATCACCATATAATTGAAATCCTCTAAATAAGCGATACTTCCATAAAAAACATCATTGTTATAGCTGTATTGCATACTTTCTACAGCTTGACCATTTAATAAAGCATCTTTAACATTTTGAGAATAACTACTTTGAGAAATATTTTTTAAAATCAAACTGTTATCCGGATGATAAATCACATTATCTTGTGTGTCTACTACTGTAATATAACCAGTATCTCCAATTTGTATTTCAGATAAAGCCGTTGTTAACTTATTTAAGGAAATATCCATGCCAAAAAGACCTGCCACCTGTCCATCAAAATACACCGGAGCCGCTACCGAAACAATCAAATCGCCGCTTACAACATCTTCATAGGCTCCTGTCAAAACTGTTTTTTGTTGTTTTACAGCATCATACCATTGACGAGTTGTCGCATCAAAATTAGGCGGGGTCATAAATGAGCCATCTGATTGAAGCACTTCATTTGTTTTAGCATTCATCAACCATGTATAAATCACTTCTTCCGGCTGAGAGGCTTGGATATCCTGCAAAGTCTTTAATGTATCTGACTGCAGTTGAGACGCCGCAAAAGTATTTGCTTCCCACCCTGTGATGGCAGTCAATATAGGTTGAGAAACAGCTGTTACTTCACTTACTCCATAAAATTTTTGAAAATAACCATCTACTTGTTCTGCTGCACGATTGGATTCTGAAGCAATATAATTGTTATCCAAAGTTGTAACAATATCTGAAACACGCCTATCTAGTTGAATTCCTACAAAAATCAATATGATAATAAGGGGAATCAATATTCCCATCAATAGCTTAGGCAATATTCCTAGTCTTACTTTTGATTGTTCTAAATGAAAATGTTCTTTCCATTTTTGAAATTTTACTTCCATAAAAAAATGCCTCCCCAAATACGCAATGTTGTATCAATCACAAAAAAATAACTAACTACATTGAAACTTGATACTGATTTTTATAAAAGCTTCAATACATTAGTTTATTTTGAAAAAAACCTTACCTGCTTTGATCTATTTTTCAAAGCTATATTATTAATCATCATAAAATATCAATCCCTCCTATACAAAAACTATAGTTTAACTATATCAAACATGACTATTATAGTAAAGATATCTTTATATAAAACATAAAAATTTGTCTATAATTGTCAAAAATATGCTATGTATACAGTCCATTTTTTGTCAATCAGAACCACGACTAAATGACAGCTCTATCAGAGCATATAAAATAGCCAACACCTAAATAACGTCTGCTTTCATTTCATTCAAGCTTTGATGATATCATTATCTGCTACTGTTAAAAGCGTCTTGCTATTGCTTTGCAATTTGACTTGTGTTCTATTTGCTCTTGCTTTTGTTGTTCTCTTATATATTTACTGCATTTAGACCAACTGTACTCATATAGTGGTCGCCCAAAAATTTCTATTTCCAAATTTATATTTTAAGTTTGCGTGTCAGTCAAATAACATTATGATACTCTTTCCTTTCAAATACCTCATAAATGATGATACGCTCAGGTGGTATCTCTATACATCATCCGGCAGCCATGCTCTTCTATAATTTTGCTTTCCATTCACACAAATTTTTTATTATTTTTTGGATATCTTCACTCAATTTAGATTAAATAATTTTTTTCTGTACTTTGGAGTAAAAACGATATCATACTTGCACACTCATTTTGTATGGGTTAACCTTTTCTCTTACTCATAGAGCGAGCGATTGCGAAAGACTGCTTTGCAATCTTTGATACTAAAGTCATAATAAAAAAGACGAGATATCTCTCGCCTTTTAAACACATTCTAATTTGCTATTACAATTGTTCCATTTCTTCTATTTTATCTAATTCATGGGCAATGATTTGGTTTTGGGTTTTAATGCATAACAAATCCATTTTACTTTTTCCTATCAGTTCTCCTTCAATAACCTTTTTTTGTATTGTTGTAATTCTTATTTTCATTCCTCTATGAAATACTCTTCCTTGGAAATATATGGTATCAATAGGGAATAATTCACGACATTTTGCCATCAATCTTTCTAAATCCATTATTTTATAATCTATTGATATCATTTGTCGTTGTTTCATTTTTTTAATACTTTCTTTTAATGTGCTTATTCGTAATATAATACTTGTGACAAAATATGCTAATATAGCTGTCAAAAGCCAATCATATATGGTAAAAGTACTAAACAGTTCTTTCATATTGCCTCACTTCCTTTTTATTCACTCTCTGCCAATACTGTTATATTTTTTAAGGCAGTATCTTGACAGCCCACAAAAGAAACGCCTGCTTTTTGCAATAAAATACTTTTTTGTATTTTTTCTTTGGTAATCACCTCTCCGGGCGCCAAAATCGGCGCTCCCGGCGGATAAGGTATAATAAACTCTCCACAAACATGATTTTCACTTTCTAAAAAAAGAATTTCCTTTTTTTGAGCAAAATATGCCCTTCTGGGTGTTGTTTTTATAATAGGGGGGCAATCACCTTCTTCTATTTTTGAAAAGATATGTTTTTTTGTTTTAGAAAGCTGTTTGTCTATTTTTTCAATAGCTTCTACCAAACGGCAAAAGCCTTCTTTTGTATCTGCAGGACTTGTCATGGCTATGCTGTACGAAAGAGAACCCATTTCCATTTCTATAGCAAAATTCCTTCTTAATAAATCATTGAGTTGTATACCTGTTATATTTTCTTTAGGCAATTGTAATACAATTTTTCCTCTATCTCTATCAAAGCCTGCTTTTTGTAACACTACAATATTTTCTAAATTACTGGCTCTTTTATAAAACCATTGTAGTTTTTTTACATAGCTTTCAAACTCTTTTTTTCCTTGTTTTTGCAACCAACCACAGCAAGCGTCCATAGCTGCCAAAAAAAGATAGGAGGGGCTGGAACTTTGTACCATAGAAAGCGCTTGTTGAATTTTTTTTCTGTCCGCTCTTTTTCCCTGTATATGAAGCAAGGCTGTTTGTGTAGGGCTGGGCAATGTTTTGTGCAAACTTTGTATTACAATATCTGCACCTTGTTGCAGAGCTGTTTTAGGAAAAAAATCATGAAATTTCATATGACTTCCATGTGCTTCATCTACAATTAATACCATATTTTTTTGATGAAGAAAATGAGCGATATTCTCTATATCTGATGTAATCCCTTCATAGGTAGGACTTGTCAACAAAAGCGCTTTTGCATTAGGATATTTTTCTATAGTTTTTTTTACTTGTTCTATTGTTATACTGCCAAAAAGTTCTTTCCCTTTTAACATTTCCGGCAATATATAGATAGGCTTTGCACCGGAAAATATCAACCCACTGTAAACACTTCTGTGACAATTTCTGGCTATGAGTATTTCTTGGTTTTCATTACAACAAGACATCATTGCTGCCAAAATACCACTTGTAGAACCATTTATAAGAAAAAAACTTTCCTCTGCTCCAAAAACACCGGCGCACCTTTTTTGAGCGTTCAATAAAATGCCTTCCGGCTTATGAAGATTATCAAATCCTTCTATCTCTGTAATATCCTGCCTCATCATATCGGAAAATATGCCCAATCTTCCGCCTTTATGTCCCGGCATATGAAAAGGATATTTTCCACTTTTTGTATGACGTTTTAATGCCTGCCAAAGTTCCATCATTATATACTCACTACCTTTATTTCATGTTGACAATAAGGCAGTACTTTTTCCAGCAAATCTTTTGTATCCATAACAATGGTAGCCGTATTGACGCAGGGGTGCATTGCCACTTTTTCCATAGACAGCACCCCTTCATCTATCAAAAAATGTACTTTCTTTTCTGTATCAAACAAAAGCCCTAATGGGCTGACCGCTCCGGGACGAATTTTTAAATATTCCCACATAGGTTCTTCTCCTGCAAACGTCATACGAGGCGTTCCTACTTGCTTGGATACTTTTGCTGTGTGAAACTTTTTTTGACCTTCCATAAAAAGTAAATAAAATTCTGTTTGATGTTTTGCAGATAAAAATAAATTTTTACAAATGGGAAATCCCATTTTTTCATCTAATGCCTTTGCACCTTCAATGGTATACAAAGGCTCATGGTCATATTTTATGTAACAAATATTTAATTGTTGCAGTATTTGATATACTTTTTGTTCTATCTCTTGCATTTTTACACTTCCTTATTCTTGATAACGGCATAGATTTCTCTTTTAGAAACGCCTCTGTCTTTTGCCACCTGTTTCATTGCCTCTTTTTCGGAGATACCCTTTTGTATATATTGCTGCAAATGCTCTGCAATGGATAATTTTTCCCAGCTTTGCTGTTCTCTTCTTTTTTGTTCTTCCAGTGAAAAACCTTCTATCACTAATACAAATTCCCCCTTGGGAGGGTTTGCACTGTAGTATGCAATCTGTTCTTGTATGGTATCTTTTCTCACTTGTTCATATTTTTTGGTCAATTCTTTTATTGTTGCCACTATTCTTTGTTTACCCATTATTTCTGAAAGTTCTTGCAATGTATGTACCAATCTATGAGGCGCCTCATACAATACCATTGTACGATGTTCTTTTTGTAATGTTTGCAGTATTGTTCGTCTTTGTTTTTTTTCAGAAGGCAAAAAACCTTCAAATACAAACCGACGAGTATCCAGACCTGAAAGCACCAATGCTGTAATCACAGCAGACGCTCCCGGTACCACTGTTACAGCAATTTCTTTTTCATAGCAAAGCTTCACAAAATCCGCCCCCGGGTCCGATATGCCCGGCATACCGGCATCTGTTACCAGAGCCATATTTTCTCCCTTTTGTACTCTTTCAATGAGTTTGATTCCCTTTGTCTGTTTATTATGTTCGTGGTAGCTTGTCATAGGTGTTGTAATCTCAAAATGATTTAATAACTGTAACGTATGACGTGTATCTTCTGCCGCAATAAAATCCACTGTTTTTAATATATTTAATACACGCAGACTCATATCTTGCAAATTACCTATAGGAGTACCACAAAGGTACACTGTCCCAGACATAACTTCCTCCTTAAAAATATACTTTTTTGCAATATTTATATGATAAAAGCCATTTTGTTGCAACCAAATTGCTTTTTATTTTCTTAATCCAATGCTTTCTTATTCATAATAAATTTTTTTTACTTCTTCTGTATATGTTCCGTCTTTTTCATAAATAATCAAAGGAGCTTCTACTTTTACCATAGGTTTTCCTCCTTTGCGTCCTTCTATCAGCACCATAGAAGGCGGTTTTTGTACATAAGAATGGACAAATCGTATTTTTTTTGGTTCTAATTTATATTTTCTCATTTCTATTATAATATCTATCAATCTATGAGGTCTATGAATCATATAAAACCTTCCATCATTTTTTAACACTTTTGCACTGTTAGATATAATATCTTCCAAAGTGCAAAGCAATTCATGACGTGCAATCGCCTTTGGTGTAAATTCATTTTTGAGTCCCCCACCATCATTCATATAAGGAGGGTTTGATGTGACTACATCAAATTTTTGATGACCATATAATATAGAAGCTTGTTTAATATCTCCTGTATCAATGGTTACTTTATGCTGCAAGCCATTTAATCGTACACTTCTTTTGGCCATTTCCACGCTTTCCGGCTGTATTTCTAATCCTGTAAAGTGACTTCCCTTGGTTTTTGCTTCCAATAATATAGGAATAACACCCGTGCCTGTTCCCAAATCCAATACCGTTTCTTCTTTTTTTACTTGTGCAAATCCACAGAGCAACACAGCATCCACACCAAAGCAAAACCTTTTTGGGTCTTGTATGAGCAAATATCCATTTCTGTGCAGGTCGTCTATTCTTTCTCCTTGTTTGAGTTCTACATTATTCTTCATATTCCTCCTCCACAATAGGCTTTTGTTTTTTCTGTTTTTTTGCTTTGAGTACTGTAATTTCATCTACACTGTAAAACCCAATGGTAGGAGGGTCATTTTCTTTTTTTCTCACAGCGGCTTTTACAGTCTGCATCAATACATTTGTAGATAGTATTTCTCCCGAACCGTCTACTGTATCAATAATATCTCCTACATTTGGCAGTTTTTGGTTAAGTTCTTCATAAACATCTTCTTCATATTTTAAACAACACATCAATCTGCCGCAAATGCCTGATATTTTAGTAGGATTTAATGATAAACTTTGTTCCTTTGCCATTTTGATAGAAACCGGCTGAAAATCTCCCAAAAAAGTAGCACAGCAAAGAGATCTGCCACAAATGCCTATGCCATTTCTCATCTTGGCTTCATCTCTAACGCCAATCTGTCTTAATTCGATACGCATTCTAAAAATAGACGCCAATTCTTTTACCAGTTCTCTAAAGTCCACTCTGCCATCAGATGTAAAATAAAATATTAATTTTATTTGGTCAAATGTAATTTCTGCATCAATCAATTTCATATCTAATTGATGCTGGGCAATTTTTTCTAAACAAATAGCAAATGCTTCTTTTTCTCTTATTTTATTTTTTTCTTCCAATGCCAAATCTTCTTTTGTTGCTTGTCTTTGTACTTTTTTCAAGGGTTGTACAATATTTTGTTCGGACACAAATGTATTTTCTTTTATGACTAAGCCGCATTCTATTCCTCTTGCTGTTTCTACAATGGCAAAGCTGCCTCGTTCCAGCTTTATGCCATCAGGGTCAAAATAATACATTTTTCCTGCCTTTTTAAAACGTATCCCTACAATTTCTATCATTTATTTAACTCTCCTTTAATTTCATAAGCATCACTTCCATAGTCAGCTGAAAATTGCTATTGACAGACAGCTGTTTCTTTGCCTGCCAAATCGCCTTTATTTTTTCTGCAATATCAGCCTCTTGGTATTGTCTTGCTTGTTTGATAATCAATTCTTTTTTATCTTTTTGTATGATATATTTTATATCTTTGCATTTTTGATAGGCAAGTACATCTCTGTACCATAAATATATAATATCTAAAAATTGTTGATTTTCCTTATAAATTTCCAATTCTTTTGCTATAAAAAGTACATCTGCCAGATTTTTTTGTTTCAAAGAGCATATTTTTGCAATCATATCTTCTCTCATGGTCGAAAATGTTTCGGAAGAAGCAGTTTCAATTGCCTTTCCTATACTGCCTTGGGCATATTCTGCAAAAATAGTTGCTTGCTCTTTTTGACCTATATGATTTTGCAAAAGATATTGTTCCACCAGAGGAGTGGGTAAAGGTCTTAGTTTCAATACAATACATCTTGATAATATAGTAGGCAAAAAATGATCTATATTATTTGTTAAAAGAAATATAATACCATAATAAGGCGGTTCCTCCAATGTTTTAAGCAAAGCATTTTGTGCTGCTATTGTCATAGTATCCGCTTTTTCTACAATAAATATTTTAAAAGGATATTGATACTGTTTGATTTCCATGTTTTTAATGAGCTGTTCTCTAATATCCTCTACTCCCAATGTTTTTCCTTTTTGAGAAGAAATATAAAATATATCCGGATGATTTCTGGTATCAAATGTACGACAGCTGTTACACACTCCGCACGGTGTAATAGTTTGTTTTTCACACTGAAGTGTTTTAGCGATAGTATTTGCCAATAATTTTTTTCCTGTCCCTTCTTGTCCATATATGACATATGCATGAGCAATATGCTTTTTTCTGATGGCATTTTGTATTTGTTTTTTGATGAGTTCATTTCCTATAATTTCTTCAAATGTATACATAACATTCCCCTTAAAATTTATGGAATTGCTCTACATCTAATATAAACACAGTAGCTCCCCCTACTCTTACTTCAATAGGCTTTGGCATAAAACCATGAACACTGCCATAAGGGGCAGGTAATGTTGTAAACTGTGTTCTGCTTTTACAGTTTGCTTCTAATATGTGCAGTACGCTTTCTACTTTTTGGTCTTCTACACCGGTTAAAATGGTTGTATTTCCTGCTCTTAAAAAACCACCCTTTGTAGATAATCGTGTTACTTGAAAACCTTCTTCATTTAAATGACTAATCACATTGCCTGCATCATCATCTTGTATAATTGCAACTACTAATTTCATAAAGTATACCCTCCTTATAAAAATAAAACAATATAATATATCATTTTTTATTGATTTTCTGTTTTTATTATACCATAAATTATAAAAAAGACTTCAAAAACTTTATTTCCATTTTTTCATAATGATATTATATATATATTCTGACTATGTTGTCGCCATATTAAAATAAACCAATACTCATATTCTAAAATCTTTTTACAAAAAACCGCAACTCTTCTAATGAGTGGTTTTTTCTACGCAGATATAACCCTCTGTTCTTGGCTTATACGTAAACGCATGAACTAGTCTGCCAACTGTGTATTCGTTACTTGCCATCTTTAAAAGTTTTTTTGATTGTCACGTCATCTGTTCTCCTAGTTGACCTTCTTTTAATTAATTCACTATATATTCATCTATTGTATCTACATTTTTTCTTGCCATATGGACACAATAGTCTTTATACCAAAATTCTATATTTATATTTTGACTCACTAAATTGTTCATACAACATCATACTGCTTTTCCTTTCAAATACCCCATAAAACTTGATACACTTATTTTAGGTGGTATATCTGCCAGCATATGTATATGATATAAACCTACTTCTGCTTTTCATATATTTACTCCTTTCCATTCACATTATTTTCTCAATATTTCTCTTATTGCTTTTCTCTTTTCGTAATAAAACAATTTTCTTCTATATTTTGATGCAAATACAATATGATATTTGTAATTGCATTTTATATGCGATAAAATATGTATATCTGTAATACCCCTCTATACGAACTTCCTTTTGGCTATTTTTTGCAGTTGGCAAACCACAATTCTATTATAGTGAAAAAAAGTTTTCACTTTTACCTCAACAACAAAAGACTTTTTTCATGCGTCTAACGCGTGGTTTTTTTATACAAAAAAATCCTACAACAATGTAGAATTTGCTTTTTATACTATTTTTCTGTTACTGTAATATTTACTCTTGTATCTATTTTATAGGTATCACTATCTCTATCATTTCCTGATAAATGAATATATTTTGCCCATGCAGTATTTTTTAATCTTCCAATATAGTTCATTTTTGTAAAAGCCGGAATTATTGTTCATATATCATTTCAGACATTTTCTTTTCACAATCCCATCTGTATTTTATTTTAAAATTAAACAGGGCTTTTTTCAATATTTCTCTATTCTATTTACCCTTTACTTCATGTTTATAGGTATTGCCTTGTGTGGCACTGGATGAGGGGGCTTGTACATTTTCACTGCTGTTTGTTACATTTTTATTTGTATTTTCTATGGTTTGTTGTTTTCCTTTTGTTTCATAGAAGACCTGTGTATTTTCATTGTTGCTTTTTGCACTTATATTTGTACTTTCTACGGATTCTTCCACAACAATTCCTTCTGAAGTATACTGTTTTTGGCTGATATATTCTACATCATCTACTTTTTTATATTGATTTTTTCTAAAATATTATCATCTGGAGTATAATATTTTTTATTGACATACTCTACTACATCTACTTTTTCATATCTGTTTCTTCCACAATATTTCCGTTTTCATCAGGGTATAGCTTAAAGTCAGTTCGGATACATTTTTCAGTGTAAAACCGCTTTTAAATACAATTCCACTTCTGACAATACTATTTTCTTCATCATTAATAACATAGCAGTCAATCATTTCTCTTGTGTCTTCTTCCAATCTATGATACACAATACCCTCTTTTTCAACTGCTTCGTCTAATAAAGCTGCGTCTGTTTGAGATAATGTGTCACCAAACTGTGCAAAAGCTTATACAGATATAATACCTGCCATTACAATAGATAATAGAAATGCAAACTTTTTGGTTTGTTTCATTTGCTAAACCTGCTTATACTAAAATCGATTCTGTTACATTAAAATAACATAGACGTTAACCCCTTATTGAAAGTACAATAAAATTATGGCAAAAATATTTTCTCCTAGAACAGAGCCGTTTCTATGCATAAATATAAAAATTACTTTTAAAGATTTTGCTATTTTCTGTTTTTGTCATGACTTTATCGTTATGTGAAAGATAATTATCAATATCAAAAATAGAGTTGTCACAAATTACTTTTATTTTCATATTAAATTAACAGAACTCTAAAACTATTTTTATTAAAATCAATTACAATTATCATAATTTTTACATCATGTATTGCAAAAATATATAATTATTTCATCACAAAAAATAGAATACTTCAAAATAAAATTTTAAAGTATTCTACTATATGATATTATTTTCTTCTATATTTAGAAAGGTCAAGAGCAACTGCAACTGCAATAATAATACCTTTTATTACCTGTTGCCACATTGCATTGATACCAATAAACTGCAAACCATATTGTATAATAGTAAATATCAATACGCCAATGATAATACCGGATACCTTACCAACGCCGCCGTTTAAGGATACACCCCCAACAACGCAGGCCGCAATGGCGTCTAACTCATATCCAACACCATAGTTATTTGTAGCTCCTGCTGTTCTGGCTGCTTCCAATACGCCGCCAACACCATATAATGCAGACGCTAATACAAAAATACCCAATATTGTTTTAAACACATTAATACCGGATACCACTGCCGCTTCTCTGTTGCCACCAATAGCATATACATTTTTTCCAAATACTGTTTTATTTAAAACAAACCAAATCACCACTATAAATACCAATGCAATTGGAATCAATATCGGAATACCATTTATGGCTGATAACTCATCTTGAAAAAATCTTTTTTGTCCAATCCATGTAAAATCACTTCTAATACCTCCAATAGGCTGAGAATTGTTTGGGGGCAAATCAAAATACAGTGAGCAGGCGCCATAAATAATAACCTGCACTGCCAATGTGGCAATGAAAGGATGCATGTCAAACTTTGCAACCAAAAAACCATTTAATAAACCAAATAACATACATACCCCAATGGCAATGATAATTGGAACAAATACTGGTAATTGGGGTAAATCCGGAAAGAATCGATTGGTATAATCTGGATTTTGTAACATAGAAGCAGAAATAACTGCTGCCAAGCCAACCATACGGCAGGCAGAAAGGTCTGTACCGGCAATCAACAATGTAAAACAAATGCCCAAAGCAATAATCATTCTTGGAGAAGCCTGAGCCAATATATCTACCAACACACGTCCTTGCATAAAACGATGTTCTGCAATCATAATGCCGATTACCATAAGAATAAGCGCCAATATAATACCATTGTTTAACAAAAAATTTTTTACAGCCTTTGCTGAAGTGTCTATCACAGAGTTTTTATCTCCGGCATACTTTCTCCATCTAATTGCGCCCATTATCACAATTAAAATACCCAATAACAATATAAACCAAGGCAGGTCATACATTTCCTTCCAAATTCCCGATAGCTCTCCCGCCTGTTTTATAGAATTTTTGACAACAATTAGGATTGCGCCAATTACTCCAATAGCTGCTCCTAAAATGGCCATGAGCTGTCCAAACTTTTCGCAAGTTAATTGTTTACTTTCACTCATATTCATTCCCTCGCTTTCTTCTTTCCTCTACAGATAAGCCGTAGCAAGACGCATAACTTCCACTTGATCTGCCTTATCTTTTTCTAAAATACCCGCCAAATGACCATCACTCATTACCATCACTCTGTCACTCATGCCTAAAAGCTCCGGCATTTCAGAAGAAATCATTATAATTGCTTTGCCTTCTGCTGCTAAAGACTGCATAATTGTATAAATTTCATATTTTGCGCCAACATCAATACCTCGAGTCGGCTCATCTAATATTAAAATATCAGGCGTAGTCAAAAGCCATCTTGCCAAAAGTACCTTCTGCTGATTTCCACCGGAAAGATTTTGTATCAATGTTTCCATATTGGGGGTTTTTGTATTTAATCTTTTGTTTTCTTCTGCGGCAATTTTTCTGCGTTTTTTATTATCTAGTATGCCGCCTGTTGCAAAGTGGCTTTCACTGGCAATAATGGTATTATCTGTAATAGAAAGAACTCCGAAAATACCTGTTGCACGTCTTTCTTCTGTCAATAGTCCAATTTTGTGTTTTTTAGCGTCAGATACATTTTTGGCTTTATAAGGCTTTCCATTGATTGTTATTGTGCCGGAAGCAATGCCTCTTAAACCAAATATAGCCTCTACCAACTCCGTTCTTTGCGCACCTACCAAGCCTCCCAGACCCAGTATCTCACCCTTATGTAAATCAAATGTAATATCTTTAAAAGAACGTGGGTCAGAAGCCGTTAAATTGCGAACTTCCATAATAGTTTCTGCACTTGTTTGATACGTTTTAGGAGGAAAACGGGTTGTCATATCTCTACCAACCATTTTGCTGATAATCAAATCTGTTGTCAATTCATCAGCAGGCCATGTACCAACATAAGTGCCATCTCGCATGATTGTCACTTCATCTGAAATTTTTAAAATTTCTTCCATTTTATGAGAAATATAAATAATAGAACGACCTTCTGATTTTAGTTGTTCAATAATTTTAAATAAATGTGCTACTTCATTGTCTGTTAAAGAAGAAGTGGGTTCGTCCATAATAATAATTTTAGAATCGTAACTAACTGCTTTTGCTATCTCAACAAGCTGTAATTGGGATGCAGAAAGAGTTCCTGCCAACACAGCTGGATTAATGTCTAAATCAATTTTTTGAAACAAATCTTTTGTCATTTGATACATTTTTTTGTGATCAACAGCAATGCCGCCAATCATAGGAAATCTGCCCAACCAAATATTTTCCATTACCGGTCTAAATGAAATGGGGTGCAGTTCTTGATGAATCATAGAAACACCTAATTCTAACGCCATTTTGGAACTATTAATCGATTGTTTTTTGCCATCTAATATAATTTCTCCGCCATCTTCATGATAAATGCCAAAAAGACATTTCATCAAAGTTGATTTTCCGGCGCCGTTTTCGCCCATCAATGCATGAACACTGCCCGGACGCACCTTCAGTGTAACGCCATCTAGCGCTTTTACACCTGGGAAAAACTTGGAAATATTATTCATCTCCAATACATATTCGCCCATATGTCAAACCTCCTTTTTGCAGGTAATATTTCCCTTTTTGGAGTTATAAAATATGGAACGGAAAAGCAATCTTTTCCGTTCCAAAAAACTTCAATTTACTGTGTTTTTATATGTTATGCTTATTGAAAATCTTGATAGTTTTCAGTTGTAATTTTTACATATGGAACCCATACATATTTTCCATCTGTGATTTCATAGCCAACGGTATCAGATGTAATTTCCTGACCTGCCGCTGCCATTGCCGCAATATTTGTTGTTGCAATACCTTGGTTTTCAGCATCGTTTAATACTGTTCCAAGCAAAGAGCCATTTGCCATTGCTTCCAAAGCGGCAGCCGTTGCATCTACACCCACTACAGGAATAAATTTGGAAGCGTCGCCTGTATTATAACCATTTGCTTTTAATGATTCAATAACGCCAAGAGCCATGTCGTCATTGTTGCAAAGTACTGCTTCAATGGTGTCAATTCCTTGAGATGTGATAAATGCATTCATCAAGTCAGTTGCTTGTACTTTATTCCACATTGCTGTGTCATTTCCGATTTCTTCCACTTCAATGCCAGCGTCTGTCAAAGCTTTTACAGAATATTCTGTTCTCAGTGTTGCATCCTGATGTCCCGGCTCTCCGGTAATCATAATGTATTGAAGTTTGCCATCTCCGTTTTTGTCTGCCGTATCTTTGTTTGCATTCCAATAATCTGCAATGATTTCACCAGACATTGTACCGGATTCTTCTGCTTTTGCACCTACATACCAAACCTTATCATAGCTTTGCATTACGTCAGGTTCCGGCTCTCTGTTTAAAAATACAATAGGCAATCCCGCCGCAGAAGCTTTTTCTACCAATGGACCGGCTGCAGTACGGTCAACAGGGTTTACTGCCAATGCTGTCATTCCTTTTGTAATAAAGGTGTCCACTTGTTCATTCTGTGTTGGCTGTTTATTTTGAGAATCCACCATTTCAATTTCTATTCCCAAAGCATCGGCCTGCGCTTGCATATTGTTTCTAACATTTGTCATAAAAGTATCGTCAAATTTATAGATACATACGCCAACGCTTACGCCGGATAAATCCACATCAGAAGAAGCTGTTGTATCGTCTGTTGCAGTATCAGTGCCTTGTTGTGTTGTATCGCCTTCTGTTGGAGTTTCTGTAGTGGTGGAGCTGGCGCAGCCTGCCATAGCGCCCATTGTCATCATAGAAGCCATTATCAATGCAAATAATCTTTTTTTCATTTTTTAAAAACCTCCCTTTCAAAAAAACTGCCTTTTTAACATTTTACTTTTTCAGAAATTCCTTTCTGAACTTGCTTTAGTGATTTTATTATAAATGGACAGATTATGAAATACAATATAATTTTCTTTTCTTTACTATAAAAATTCTCTGTATTTTTACCATATTTTTTCATTACAAAACAAATAAAACATACAATATTACCTATTTTTACAGAATGCGACTTTTTTATATTGTATAAATTTCTTTGCATTGTCTATAAAATTCTATAAACTTATTGACCAAAGTATCTTACACTATCATAATAAAAAAAGATAGCGGATACAAAGGAGGCATTGCTATGAATATGAAAGAAAAACTGTCACAAAATGATTGTATAGAACAAATTAAATTACTTTATCAAACAGATGATATGGGCGCAAAAAAATATACAGAAAGATTTCTTCATCTTATAGAACAATTTCACATTACTTTTAGGGGTGATAACGAAAATATTCGTATTTTTTCTGCTCCAGGCAGAACAGAACTTGGAGGCAACCATACCGATCATCAAAGAGGTCATGTTTTGGCAGCCGCTGTCAATCTGGATATGATTGCCGCTGTCAAAAAAAATAATCAAAATATCATACAAATCAAAAGTGACGGCTATAAAATGATCACCGTTGACTTATCAAAACTAAATCCTGTTAAAGAAGAAGAGGGCACGACTTTGTCCCTTGTAAAAGGTATTGTTGCCTCTTTTTTAAATATTGGATATTCGGTAAAGGGATTCGATGCTGTGATAACTTCTGATGTTTTAAAAGGTTCGGGGCTTTCTTCCTCGGCGGCTTTTGAAGTTTTGATTGGTACCATTATAAACAGTCTTTTTTGTGACAATCAAGAATCAGCCATTAAAATTGCACAAATCGGTCAATATGCAGAAAATGTCTTTTTTGGAAAGCCTTGCGGACTCATGGATCAAATGGCGTCTTCTGTAGGGAGTTTTGTTGCTATTGACTTCAAAGATGCTGAAAATCCTGTTGTAGAAAAAATTACATTCGATTTTGCAACAGCAAACCATGCTCTTTGCATTGTTGATACAGGCGGCAACCATGCAGATTTAACGCCGGACTATGCTTCTGTTCCCGCAGAAATGAAATCTGTCGCCAATTTTTTTGGAAAAGAAGTTCTCTCTGAAGTGACAGAAGAAAATATCTATCAAAACATTGCCGCTCTTCGTCAAAAATGCGGAGATAGGGCAATTCTTCGAGCCATACATTTCTTCTCTGATGATAAAAAGGCGCTAGAGGAAGCACAGGCATTGAAAAAAAATGATTTCCAAACGTTCAAAAACTTAGTTTCCTATTCCGGACTTTCTTCCTTTACCTGTCTGCAAAATGTATATTCCACATCCAATCCTCAAGAACAAGGATTAAGCTTAGCTTTGGCGCTCTGCCAAAAAATATTGGGAGAAAAAGGCGCTTATCGTGTACATGGCGGAGGCTTTGCCGGGACAATACAAGCTTTTGTACCAATACAAATGCTAGGACATTTTCAAAAAGAAATGGAAAATGCCTTTGGAAAAGGAAAATGCTATGTACTTTCTATCCGTCCTGTAGGAGGTGTGGAAATCAAATAATACTAAAAAACCAACAAGAAATGATTTCAAACACTTCTTTGTTGGTTTTCTATTTACTATAGTTATAAAGTTATCTATTTTTACACTATCTATCTTTACAATATGTCTTTGTTGCCCACAATACCATGGCTATGGCCAGTGCTAAAAAGAGAATGCCTCCTTGCAAATGATATAAAAAAATCTCTTTTAAAAGCTCTTTTACATAGGGGACGTCAATAGCAGTATTACTCAAAACACAATAAGCGCCCACTAGTATAAAAAATAAAGTACTAAAAACAGCACAAAACAATATTTGGGGAAACGTCTTTTTGGAAAATAGCTGAATACCAGAAAAAATTACCAGCACATGCAGCCAAGCTAAAAAGAACCAGTTATACGACCCATCTGTTGTATCACAATAATAATACAAAGTCATTGCTATAGAAACAAATAATAGCAAAACATAAAGAACTCTTTTATACTTTTCCAAATTCTCCCTCTTTTCTTATACTAAGTTACCTTTATAGTCACATTTCATACTGATAGTTTTAGTAGAATTACCCATTGCAGAATTAAAGAAAAGCTTCAGTTTTACAGTACAAGTTTCCCCTGAGCCTGTATCTGTTAAAGATTCACTTTTTAGTCCAAAATTTTGACTATATGTACTATACTTTGACACACAGCTTACTTTTTTATCTGCAATACTGTAAGAAAATGTTGCTGTCAAACTTGCTGTAAAATCTGTAAATTTTCTTTTATCGGTATAAGTGACCCTTTCATAAGTATTCGCTCTTACACTTGGATATGTTGTTTTTATAACGGTTCTTTCTACAAGTTCATTATTTTGGTCATAATAGGTTTCTTGAAAAACAATCTCTGTTTTGATACCTTATTGCTGTGTTGTTTTTGCAAAAACAACTGCCCCATTTGCAAAAACCATACTTGCTATAACACAAATGCTAACTAATTTTTGAAATAATTTGTACATAAAAAATCTCCTTTCCTTTTGAAAATAATAGATAGCTTTATTTCATGTATTATAACATACTACAAACTACAAATATATTCATTTTTTTCACAAAAAACGAACTGTTTTTTATCATTTTTTACACTTTCTTAACAATAAAGTAATTTTAAATTTATTTCTCAAATGTATGTACATGATTTGTAACGTTTCTCACCAGTATAAACAAGCAATCACAAGCCATTTTTTACAAAGCAACCATAAAATTGAGCATCTTAAAAAAAGATAGAATGCCTTTTTTGCAAAAAACACTTGTTCTAAATACATGGCTCTACTAGGTGGTATGAATAACCACTCACACTACTTTCTAAATATCTATTAAAAAAGGAGGGAATTTCTCCCTCCTTTTTTACTGTTTATTTTTTATTTGGCACAAGCAATTCTTTTCCACCCATATATGGCTGCAATGATTTTGGAATGGAAACTGTACCGTCTGCACTCAGATTATTTTCTAAAAATGCAATCAGCATACAGTGTAATACAACATATGATTATGTGAGTATACAAAATGATTTACAAAAAAATCTAAACTTTAGCTTAAAAATAAATAAGGCTTTCATTAAGCCCCATATTGTCAAAAAAGTTCTTTTTATTGGCAGAAGTGTTCTCAGAACAAAGCGTTCCTCCAATAGAATTCGTAAACAGAATTTATTTTCAACAAAGAAAAGACCCTATTGCAATGTTTTGACAAATACAAAGCTTGTACCAAGAAATAGGGCTTTATTCATTAATGAAACCCAAAAAAGCCTCAACGGACTTTTCCATACATTGAGACTTTCATCAATACTTATTTTTTTTATTTTTATCATAAAAATAACAATCAGTAAATAAATTGATTCCTTTATAAAATAAAATTCCACCTACTATTAAAACCATATTTGCAAAATTCTCAAATATTTTAGTTTCCATAAGTTCTCCAAATCCCTTATCAGATAAATACATATCTTTTAAACTCATTGCAATACTGTTACAGGAACATAATATGAGACAGCCTACTATGATTAATAGTAAACTAAATGCTAAATTTTTATTTTCCATTTTCATTCTCTTTTCTTTTTTTATAAATTATTTATATACAAGATACTCCAGTCCATCGCAAATATTTCCTATTTTAATTGGACTTCTTGCTACTATTTTCTCAGTGATAGGCGTACCTACTATTACACCATTCACTGTTCCTCTGACTTCGTAATAATATGGCTTAAAGGCTACATATCCTATTTTACCTGCCGGTACATTATGTCTAGTTGTTACAGATCTTGTCAAAGATTTACTCCAAGTAAATCCTGCATTTGTTCTAACTGCTGACTTTATAGCTTCTGTTGTTCCGCCAACGGTAAAGCTTTCACTGATAGTGATTGAATTTCCTATTGATATACTTGCACCTAATTCTCCGCCAGACACGTCTTGCGACAATTTTTGTGCATTTCCAGTAACCTTCTTCACACTAGACACACTAAAAATAGCTCTTGGTGATTTTACATCAATGGTTTCATTTAAATGAAACTTTTTCAACGCTTCGTCAATACTTAATTTCACTTTTTGCCCATTTATAATTTCATAAACTTCATAAACCTTTTCGTTAGTAGCTGTATTTAATAAAATTTCTTTTTCTGTTTCATAGTCAAAAGATTTCACCCAGTTTTCTTGCTGTTGCTGTTCATAATTATATGTAGAATATAATTCAAAGTTTATTGATTCCATGGCATATGAATTTATTGACAAAAAATTCATTAATACAGTAGTCCCTGCCATTACTCCCAGTAATCTAGTAATCTTTTTATTTTTCATAATCATTCCTCCTAATATTCTAAGATTCTGTTATATTAAAATGATATAGACAACAGTTGCCTATTAAAAGTACAATAAAATTAATTAAAATACTGCTTCTCCCAGAAAGGAGTTGTTGCTATGCATAAATATAAAAATTACTTTTCAATATTTTGTTATTTCCTGTCCTCATTGTTTTTCTCATTCCCTTTATCATTATTATGGGTATCGAATTTGCTTTGGATATGATTTCTCATTTTTTGTTTTGTAATCATTTTATCCATAGCCATTCTTATTTGTCCGAACAAGCGCCTGTTTCTGTTGCAGATGTTACATATTCTTAAAAACAAGCAAAACACCGATTTTTATTTTAAAAAATTTCTTCAAGTATTCGCTTTTATTTGTATGGGCTTTTTTGAAATTACATTTTTTAAATTTTTTGTACATTTTTATTTTCATATTAAATTAACAGAAACTTCTAAGACTCTGTTAAACCAACAACTTCATACTCACTCCATTTTTAAAATAATTTGTACAGAAAAAGCCCCCTTCCTCATTAGAATATCGGACAACTTTATTTCATGTATTATAACATACTACAAAATACAAAGATATCCATTTTTTTCACAAAATACGAACTATTTTTTTGTCATATTTTTATAGTTTCTTAACAATCAAAGTAATTTTAAATTTATTTCTCAAATGTATGCACATGATTTGCAACGTTTCTCACCATTATAAACAAGCAGTCACAAGCCATTTTTTACAAAGCAATCATAAAATTGAGCATCTTAAAAAAAGATAGAATGCCTTTTTTGCAAAAAAACACTTGCTCTGAAATAGACTGCTCTATTAAGCAACATGAATGAACACTTTACATTACTTTCTAAACATCTATTAAAAAAGAAGGGAATTTCTCCCTCCTTTTTTATCGTTTATTTTTTATTTGGCACAAGCAATTCTTTTCCACCCATATATGGCTGCAATGGTTTTGGAATGGAAACTGTACCGTCTGCATTCAGATTATTTTCTAAAAATGCAATCAGCATACGAGGCGGCGCAACAACAGTATTATTTAATGTATGGGCAAAATAATTTCCTTTTTCTTTATTTCTGACACGGATACCCAGACGTCGCGCTTGAGCGTCTCCCAAATTGGAGCAGCTTCCCACCTCAAAATATTTTTTCTGTCTTGGAGACCATGCCTCCACATCAATGCTTTTTACTTTTAAATCCGCTAAATCTCCAGAACAGCATTCCAACGTTCTAACAGGAATATCTAAAGAACGGAAAAATTCTACCGTATTTTGATAAAGCTGTTCAAACCAATAAGGGCTGTCCTCCGGTTTGCAAACTACAATCATTTCCTGCTTTTCAAATTGATGTATTCTATAAACGCCTCTTTCTTCAATACCATGGGCGCCCACTTCTTTTCTAAAACAAGGAGAATAGCTTGTCAAAGTTTGGGGGAGGGTTTCTTCTTCTAATATAGTATCAATAAATTTACCAATCATAGAGTGTTCACTGGTACCAATCAAATACAAGTCCTCTCCTTCAATTTTATACATCATATTTTCCATTTCCGTAAAGCTCATTACGCCTGTTACCACATTACTGCGAATCATAAAAGGAGGAATGTAATAAACAAATCCTTTATCAATCATAAAATCTCTTGCATAAGAAAGTATTGCAGAGTGAAGTCTGGCCACATCTCCGCAAAGATAATAAAAACCATTCCCGCTTGTTTTTCTTGCACTATCCAAGTCAATGCCGCTTAGACTTTCCATAATATCTACATGATAAGGCACCTCAAAATCAGGTACTACAGGCTCTCCAAAACGTTCTACTTCCACATTTTCGCTGTCGTCTTTTCCCAAAGGTACAGAATCGTCAATAATGTTTGGAATCACAAGCATTCTTTCTCTAATCTGTGCTGTCAGTTTTTCTTCCAATGCTTCCAATTCTGCCAATTCTTCCGCCATAGCCGTCACTTGTGCTTTTGCTTTTTCTGCCTCTTGTTTTTCTCCTCTTGCCATCATACCGCCAATGGCTTTGCTGATAGAATTTCTTTGGCTTCTCAAATCATCACATTTTGCCTTTGTTTCACGAAATTTTTGATCCATTTCAATGACTTCATCTACCAGAACCAACTTTTCATGCTGAAACTTTTTTTTCATATTTTCTTTTACCAATTCCGGATTTGTACGAATCAATTTAATATCTAACATCTTAAATCCTCCTTTATTTTTTAAAACAACATATCTAAACTAAATAAAAAAAGCCTCGTCCCCAAAAAAGGGACGAGAGCCTATCTCCCGCGGTACCACCCGACTTGTTCGACTATTACGAACCACTCAAACAGCGATAAAGGGCTTATCCTCTTGACTTTCACCAAATAGCTCAGAAAGTGGAACATCTCTTTTTTCCGCCAATTTTCACCCGCCATTGGCTCTCTGAAGGATCATTGCAAGACTTAGCTTTCCTCAAACGCTTTTTTCTATTTTGTTTGTTCTTAATTGTATCACACTTTTTTTGTTTGTCAACTATATTTTTCAAAAAATAGTATGCCTTTTTTTATTCAATAAATATTACATTTTTATTCCAAAAAAATCTGTTGACAAAATATATCAAATAGTGTATAGTATTCACTGTTAAACCAATGCGCCCAGATAGCTCAGTTGGTAGAGCAGAG